>DASTOO010000192.1:0-16687 GCA_035762505.1 Candidatus Krumholzibacteriia bacterium | reverse complement strand
GGGCGCGCGCCCCAGCTTCGATGAGAGCGCCGCGCCCGCGGACGCGCGCGCGCTGTACGATTGCTTCGTGGCGGCGTTGCGGGCGGAGCTGCCGGGGCGCGTGGAGACCGGCGAGTTCCAGGCGAAGATGCAGGTTGCGCTGGTGAACGACGGGCCCGTCACCATCGTGATCGAGCGGGACTGACATGAACCCCTTCCTCTCTCCCGACCGGCAGCGCCATCTCGTGCTCGCGTCGCGATCGCCGCGGCGCGTCGAGATCCTGCGCGGCCTGGGGTTTTCGTTCGACGTCGAGCCCGCCCCCGAACACCTGGAGGACGGTGTCGCGCACGACGACGTCTTCGCGATTCCGGAGCTGATCGCGCGCCGCAAGTGTGCGCACGTGGCGGAGCGCCGCCGCGACGCGCTGGTGATCGCAGCAGACACGGTGGTGATCGTCGACGGCGAGATCCTCAACAAGCCCGTGCACGACGGCGAGGCGCGCCTGTTCCTGCGCAAGCTCGCGGGGCGCGGTCACACGGTGGTGACGGGGGTCGCGCTGCGCTGCGCGGCGCGCGGCACGGACCTCGCGGCGAGCGAGCGGACGCGCGTGACGTTTCGCGAACTGGACGACGACGACATCGCGCGCTACGTCGCGACCGGCGAGGGGCGTGACAAGGCCGGCTCCTACGCCGCGCAGGGGGTCGGGGCGGGCCTGATCCGCTCGGTGGAGGGCTGCTTTTTCAATGTCGTCGGGCTCCCGGTCGCGCGGCTGCTCGACATGCTGAAGCAGGTGTGACCATGCCCGCATTCCCGCCGCTCCCGACGGCACGATTCGCGTCCGGCGCGCTGCGGATCATCGACCAGACGTTGCTGCCCGGGAGCCATGAGGTGATCGCACTCCCGTCGGTCGACCGCGTGTGCGAAGCCATCCGGCTGCTGCGCGTACGCGGGGCGCCGGCCATCGGTGTCGCGGCCGCGTACGGCCTGCTCGTCGCCATCGAAGAAACCTGGCCCGGCGACACGCCGGTCTTCGCGTCCGGGATCGACGACGCGGGGAACGTCGGCGCCCCGCGCGTGACGCGCGTTCCCGCGGCGTCGCTGGAGGAGCTGCAGTCGGTGCTCGCACGCGCGGCGGACGCGATCGGCATCACGCGCCCCACCGCGGTCAACCTCGCGTGGGCGATCGAGCGCATGCGCGGCGTGTGGGAGCGGGCGGAAACTGCGCCGGATCTCCTCGCGCGGCTCGCGGCGGAGGCCGACGCCATCCTCGCCGGGGACCTCGCCATGGGGCGCGCGCTGACCGCCCACGGCGCCGCCCTGCTCGACGACGGCGACGCCGTGCTGACGCACTGCAACACCGGCGGGCTCGCGACCGGCGGCGTGGGCACCGCACTCGGCGTCGTGTTCGCCGCGCGCGCCGAGGGGAAACGCATCCACGTCTTCGCCGACGAGACGCGCCCGCTCCTGCAGGGCGGGAGGCTGACGGCGTGGGAGTGCGCCAACCGCGGCGTGCCGGTGACGCTGCTGGTCGACGGCGCGGCCGCCTCGCTGCTCGCGTCGCGGCGCGTGCGCGCCGTGCTGGTCGGGGCGGACCGCATCGCCGCCAACGGCGACACCGCCAACA
This sequence comes from Candidatus Krumholzibacteriia bacterium, assembly GCA_035762505.1. Classification (GTDB taxonomy): domain Bacteria; phylum Krumholzibacteriota; class Krumholzibacteriia; order WVZY01; family JAKEHA01; genus JAKEHA01. Next base: position 15,083 of record DASTOO010000192.1, on the reverse strand, counting down.
AGATCGGGACCCTGGGGCTCGCAATCCACGCGCGGCGCTTCGGCGTGCCGTTCTACGTGGTGGCGCCGTCGAGCACGATCGACGCTTCCATCGCCGCCGGCTCCGCGATTCCGATCGAGCAGCGCGCCGCCGACGAGGTCTTTCGCTTCGGCGGCGCGCAGAGCGTCTCCGCAGCCGTGTCGGTCTACAATCCCGCGTTCGACGTGACCCCGGCCGAGCTCGTGACGGCGATCGTGACCGAGCGCGGCGTGCACCGGCCGCCCTATTCGTTCGGGACGTCGTGATCGAAGCGGTCCTCATCTGCACGGTCGCCTTCGCCGCGTCGGCGCTGACGCTCTACGCCGGCTTCGGTCTCGGGACGCTGCTCCTGCCCGTGTTCGTGCTCTTCTTCCCGGTTCCGGTCGCGGTGGCCGCCACCGCGCTCGTGCATCTCACCAACAACCTGGTCAAGCTGGCGCTGGTGGGGCGCTTCGCGGACCGGACCGTGATCCGCCGCTTCGGTCTCCCGGCCATCGTCGCCAGCATCGCCGGCGCGCGCCTGCTCTCCGACCTGTCGCGCGCGGAGCCGCTGGTGAGCTACCAACTCCTCGGCGCAGCGCACCGTGTCACGCCCACGGGGCTGGTCGTCGGCGCGCTGGTGTTTCTCTTCGCGCTGTGGGAGACGATCCCGCGCGCGGCGCGGGTCGGCTTCGACCCGCGCTACCTCGCGGTGGGCGGGGTGCTGAGCGGGTTCTTCGGCGGGCTCTCCGGCCACCAGGGGGCGTTGCGCAGCGCGTTTCTCGTCCGCGCGGGCCTCGGCAAGGAGGCATTCATCGGGACGGGTGTGGTCATCGCGTGCCTGGTGGATGTCGCGCGCATCGCGCTGTACGGGAAGGAGACCGGCTTCGGGGGCGTGCGCGCCGAGTGGGAGATCACGGTTGCCGCGACGGTCGCCGCGATCGCGGGCGCCGTGCTCGCGTCGCGCCTGCTCCCGCGCGTGTCGCTGCGGGCCGTCCACATCGTCGTGGCGGTGACGCTGTTCGTGCTCTCCGCGCTGATGATGGCCGGCATCGTCTAGGGCGGCGCTTGCCGCGCCGGCCGTTTCCGGCTTACGATGTCGCGGTCACGGACCGAGCCCCGGACGGATAGCATGAGCCGCAAGTCCTTCACCGTTGCCGAAGCCGACGCGCTGATCCCCGCGCTGGTCGAGGTGTTCAAGCAGGTCAACGCCCACCGGCGCACGATCCGCGAGCTCGCCGGGAAGCTCGAGGTCCTGGAGTTGCTGTGGGGCAGCGCTCTGCGCGAGCCGGACCATCCCGACCATGCCGAGTTCAACGCCCATCGCGAGGGGATCGACCGTTCGCTGCGCGGCATCCAGACCGCGGTGGAGCGCGGCATCCTGGACCGCGGCATGCGCTTTCCCGCGGGCGGCGTGGAGGAGGGACTGGTGGATTTCCCGTCCACCTACGAGGGGCGCTGGGTGTTCCTGTGCTGGAAACTCGGCGAGCGGCACCTCGCGCACTGGCACGAGATCGACACCGGGTTCGCCGGCCGCCGCAAGATCACCGAGGCGCAGCGCCGGGTGATGGGCACCGACAACCCCGACGCGATCGGCGATCTCGATCCCGACGAGTGACGGCGACGGCGTAGCCATTCACGCGGGCATCGGTTACCATCCTCCCATGAACATCGATCTCAGCGGTCAGCGAGCCCTCGTCACCGGGGCGAGCCGCGGCATCGGCAGGGCGATCGCGGCGGCGCTGGCCGGATCGGGCGCGCGCGTGGCGGCGCACTACCGGTCGGAGAAGCGCGGCGCGGAAGAGGCCATTCGCGGCGGCGCGGGTTGCGCGGTCATCGCGGCGGACCTCGCGGACGCGCGCGCGTGCGCGCGGCTCGTGGCGGAAGCCTCCGAGGCGCTGGGTGGTCTCGACCTCCTCGTCAACAACGCCGCCATCGCGCTGGAGTCTCCGCTGGCGAAGCCGCTGGACAACTGGGTCGACGACTGGAACGCAACCATGGCGGTGAATCTCGCCGCGCCGGCGATCCTCACGCGCGAGGCGCTGGTTCATTTTCGCGCGGCGGGCGGCGGCCGCGTCGTCTACATCGCGTCGCGCGCTGCGTTTCGCGGCGATACCCCCGAGTACATCGCCTACGCCGCGTCCAAGGGCGGGATGGTGGCGCTCGCGCGCTCCATCGCGCGCGGCATGGGCCGCGACGGAGTGAAGGCCTTCGTGGTGGCGCCCGGTTTCACGCGCACCGAGATGGCGCAGGCGTTCATCGCGCGCTACGGCGAGGAATACGCGATGAAGGACGTCGCACTCGACCGTATAACGGAACCGCGCGACATCGCGCCGCTGGTCGTGTTTCTCGCCAGCGGGCTCGCGGATCACTGCACGGGCACCACGATCGACGTGAACGCCGCGAGCTACGTGAGGTAACCCATGAGCGTCGATCCACGCGCCGCCGATCTCTTCCTGCGCACGCCGGTCAATTCGTTCCTCCATTCGCGTCTCGTGCACCGTTCCGCCGACCGCGTCGAGGTGCGGGCGGCGGTGTCCGGCGCGCAGGCGCAGGAGTACGGAATCATCCAGGGCGGGATCGTGAGCGCGGTGGCGGACAGCGCGGCCGTCTACCTCATCATTCCCGAGGCGATGGACCGGGGTTCGGTGACGGGCGTCGAGTTCAAGATGAACTTCCTCCGTCCCGCGCGCTCGAACGGCGGCGACCTCGTCGCGGTGGCGACACCGCTCAAGATCGGGCGACGCCTCGCGGTGTGCGCGGTGGACGTGACGCAGGGCGAGCGCCACGTGGCGAGCGGCGTGTTCACCTATCTGGTGGGGTCGTGACCACGGCGCGCGAGTTCGAGATCGAGGTTCCCGGGCGCGGCCCGGTCGCTGCGATCCTCGCGAAGCCGCGTGGCGCCTTCGCCGCCTACGTCCTCGCGCACGGCGCGGGGGCGGGGATGCGGCACCCGTTTCTCTCGGAGATGGCGGTCCTCCTCGGCGAAGCCGGGATCGCGACGCTTCGCTACCAGTTCCCGTACATGCAGTCGGGCGGGCGCCGGCCCGACCCGCCCGCGATTCTCGATGCGAGCGTGCGCGCCGCGGTGGACGCGGCGGCGTCCAGGCTCCCCGGGCTGCCGCTGGTGGCGGGAGGGAAGTCGATGGGCGGGCGCATGACGTCGCAAGCCGCCGCCGCGGAGCCGCTTCCCGGCGTGCGCGGGTTCGCGTTCCTCGGGTTTCCGCTGCACCCGCCGGGACGCCCCGGCACCGTGCGCGCCTCCCACCTCGACCGGGTGACGCTCCCGATGCTGTTCCTGCAGGGAACGCGCGACGACTTCGCCGATCTCGAGCTGATGCGCGGCGTGTGCGGCGCGCTCGGCTCGCGCGCGACCCTGCACATGGTGGAAGGCGGCGACCATTCCTTCAAGGTGCTCAAACGCTCCGGACGGACGCAGGCGGACGTGATGAAGGAGATCCGCGACACCATGGCCGCGTGGATCCGGCGCGTCGCTGGCTGAAGAGAGGGAGGAACCCGATGCATCATTCCCCGCGCTTTCTCGATATCGTCAACGAAACCCGGCGGCGCGTGCAGGAGACCGACGTTCGCGCGGTGCACGAACGCATGGCCCGCGGCGACTCGTTCTATCTCGTCGACGTCCGTGAGGACCGGGAGTGGGACGCGGGGCACCTGCCGGGCGCGATGCACCTCGGCAAGGGCATCATCGAGCGCGACGTCGAGCTCGCGATCCCGGAGCTCGACGCCGAGATCGTGCTGTACTGCGGCGGCGGCTTCCGCTCCGTGCTCGCGGCGGACAACCTGCGGCGCATGGGCTATACCAACACTTCGTCGATGGACGGCGGCTACCGCGGCTGGACGGAGGCCGGGCACGCGATCGAGATCGACGAGTGACGTGGCGCGCGCGACCCGCTATCCCGTCCCCGCCGCCCCGGTGCGCGTCGAAGACCGCGTGCACAACAGCCGCTTCCTGGCGACCCTTGCCCCCGCCGCCACCACGAACGCCGCGCACGCGCTGATCGACGCGGTGCGCGCCGAGTTCCCCGACGCGACCCACCACTGCTTCGCCTTCGTGGCCGGCCCCCCGGGGAGCACGGCGGCGATCGGCTCCGGCGACGACGGCGAGCCGGCGGGAACCGCCGGGCGCCCGATGCTCTCGGTGCTCCTCAACTCCGGCATGGGTGACGTCGCGGCGGTAGTGACGCGCTGGTTCGGCGGCGTCAAGCTCGGGAAGGGCGGGCTGGTGCGCGCGTACAGCGGCGCGGTGCAGCACGCGCTGCGCGTGTGCGCGACGTCACTCCGCGTCGAGCTGGTGGACGCACGGGTGGCGTTCGCCTACGCCCATTCCGACGCAGTGCGCCGGGCTCTGGCGCGGGAGGATGCGGTGATCGTCGGCGAGTCGTTCGGCGACGAGGTCGTGCTCGCGGTCCGGCTGCCGGCGGACCGGCTCGACGAGATTGCGCGCGTCCTCGCGGACGCCACCTCCGGCGCCGCGCGCATCGAGCGGGCGGAATAACGGCTGGAGTGCGGAGCCCGCGGCTGCTAGAATTCACGGGATGGAAACCACCAACCGGCTCGACGAGAAGAACGTCGTCATCACCGGCGCCAGCGCGGGCTTCGGCGAGGCGTGTGCGCGGCAGTTCGCCGCGTACGGCTCCCGCCTCGAGCTGTGGGCGCGCCGCGCCGACCGCCTGGAGCGCCTGCAGCGCGAGCTCGCAGACCGCCACGGCACCCCCGTCTCGATCCGCGCGGTCGACGTGCGCGACCGCGACGGGGTGCGCGCCGCTGCGGCCGCCCTGCGCGCGCGCGGCTGGATTCCCGACGTGCTGGTCAACAACGCCGGGCTGGCGTCGGGCATGGACCCGGTCCACGAGGGGCACTACGAGGACTGGGACGCGATGATCGACACCAACCTCAAGGGACTGCTCAACGTCACACGTGAAATCCTCCCCATGATGGTCGAGCGCGACGCGGGACACGTGATCAACATCGGCAGCGTCGCCGGCTACATCGCGTACCCGAAGGGAAACGTCTACAACGCGACGAAGTTCGCCGTGCGCGGGCTCACCGAGGCGATGGCGGTCGACATGTACGGGACGAACGTCCGCGTATCCAGCGTGGACCCCGGCGCGTCGGACACGGAGTTTTCGGTGGTGCGGTTCCACGGCGACGATGCGCGCGCGCGGCGCGTGTATGACGGCTTCCAGCCGCTCAGCGCCGAAGACGTCGCGGACGCGGTGGTGTACGTCGCCAACGCTCCCGCGCACGTGAATATCGCCAAGCTCGTGATGCTGCCGACGGCGCAGCGCAATCCCTACCTCATCCATCGCAAGGGCTGATCGGAGAAGCCATGGACGGCGGGCCGCGAATCGACCTCGACGAGCTGCGCGAGTGCGCCGAGTCGGTCGGCATCCCGCAGGCGCGCCGGCACATCTTCCTGTGCGCGGACCAGACCACGCCCAAGTGTTCCGAGAAGGCCGACTCGATCGCGTCCTGGGACTATCTCAAGCGCCGCTTGAAGGAGCTCGGCCTCTCCGAGGCGAGTGTCGCCCGCAGCAAGGCGAACTGCCTGCGCATCTGCCGCGGTGGACCGATCGCGGTGGTGTATCCGGAGGGGACGTGGTACGGCGGCTGCACGCCCGCGGTCCTCGAGCGCATCATCCAGGAACACCTCATCGGCGGGCGGCCGGTGGCCGAGCACACGATCCTCACGCATCCGCTCGACGGCGCGTCTTCCGACGCCTGACGGCGTCCGCCGATCGCTCAGGCGGGCGGGAGGTAGCGCGCGCCCGTCTCCACGAACTCCTTCGTCTGCGCCGCCGCCCAGTCCTGGTCCCGTCCCAGTTCGTCCGCGAGTATGCGCGCCACCGCCGGTGCCAGCGCCCGCGCGGCGCGCGCGTCGAGAAACAGCGCGCGCGAGCGGCGCGCAAGGACGTCCTGCACGGTTCGCGCCATGCCGGAGCGGGCGGCGTCGCGCGTGAATGCCGCGATCGCTTCGTCGCCGTCCGCGCGGCCGAGTGCGTGCGCTTCGACGGGGTCGTTGGCACCGCCGTACTGCGTCGCCTCGAGAGAAAGCCGCGCGGTGCGGCTCGGCGGCGCGGTGATCGCCGCCACCTCGCAGGCATGGTCCACCGCGTGTTCCGCCATCAGGCGGAAGGTCGTCCATTTGCCGCCGGCGATCGTCACGAGGCCGCTCCGCCCAACCACTACGCGGTGGTCGCGCCGGAGCGACGAGGTGCGGCCGGAACCGGCGAGCAGCGGCCGCAGTCCCGCGAACGTGCTGCGGATATCCGCGACGGTGGGAGCGGTGTCGAGGTAGCGCGCCGCGTGCTCGATGAGGAACGACACATCGTCGCGCGTGGGCGCGGGGTCGTCGGTGACGTCGGGCGCTGCCGTGTCGGTGGTTCCGACCAGCAGCCGTCCGCGCCATGGAATCATGAAGAGCACGCGCCCGTCGTCGGTGCGGGGAATCATGGCGGCGGAATCCCCGGGTGAGAACCTCGTGTCGAGCACGATGTGCGCGCCGCGGCTGGCGCGAACCATGGTCGCCGCCCCCGCCTCGTCCAGGCGCCGCACGGCGTCGACCCCGGTGCCGGTCGCGTTGATCACCACGCGCGCGGGAATCTCCATCGTGTCTCCCGTCTCCAGGTCGGTCGCGGCGACACCGCTCACGCGCGACGAGGTCTTCAGGAGTCCGCCGACGCGCACATAGTTGGCGACCGCGGCGCCGAGGCTCGCGGCGGTGCGGGCGAGGGCGAGCGCAAGGCGGGCGTCGTCGAACTGACCGTCGTGGTAGAGCACACCGCCGCGCAGTCCGCGGCGGCGCAGCGCGGGCAGGCGCGCGATGACGTCGTCGCGCGACAGGATACGGGTGGCGCCGCTGGACGGCGCGAGGACTCCGTACAGGGCGAGACCGGCGCCGTACCACGCGCGCTCGTGCCTGCGGTACGCCGGCACGATGAAGGGCACGCGGCGGACGAGCTCCGGCGCGTTGACGCCGAGCCGCTCGCGCTCGCGCAGCGACTGGGCGACCAGCGCGAACTGCCCCGCGCGCAGGTAGCGGACGCCGCCGTGCGCGAGCTTCGTGCTCCGGCTCGACGTGCCCTGCGCGAAGTCGCCGCGTTCGACGAGCGCTGTCCGGAGCCCGCGCGACGCTGCGTCCACCGCGCAGCCGAGCCCGGTGGCGCCGCCGCCGACCACCAGTACGTCCCAGGGCGTGCGCTCCTCGCGCAAGCGGGCGATCATGATGTCGCGCTTCATGGGCCGGACGTTACCCGACGGCGCGCCCGGACTTCCACCTTGTTTTGGCGAACCGGTTGCGCTTTAATCTGACGACGAGAGTAACGGAAGGCACCCATCCCATGGAATCCACCCACATGACGCACGAAACCGGATCGACGCAACCCGAGAAACTCGAACGGCCCCGCGTGGCGGAGCTGGACGCCGTCCTGGGCCGGCCGTTCCAGGTGCTGGACGACGGATTCGTGCGCGTGGTCGACTACATGGGTTCGGACGAGTCCATCGTCCAGAGCGCGCGCGTGTCGTACGGCAAGGGAACCAAGCTGGTGCACGAGGACCGCGGCCTTATCCGGTACCTGATGCGGCACCGGCACACGACACCCTTCGAGATGTGCGAGATCAAACTGCACGTGCGCGTCCCCATGGACTGCTGGCGGCAGTGGATCCGGCACCGCACGGCCAACGTGAACGAGTATTCCACGCGCTATTCGGTCGCCATCGACGCCGCGCAGCGGACGGCGCCGGGGGAGTGGCGCCTGCAGTCGGCCGGAAACCGGCAGGGAAGCGCGGGCTTCGTCGACCCGAAGGCGGGGGAGGCCCTGTCGCACCAGGAGGCGGAACTGCACCGCCTCTCGCGCCGCATCTACGAGGAGCGCATCGAAATGGGTGTCGCGCGCGAGCAGGCGCGCAAGGACCTGCCGCTGTCCACGTACACGGAGGCGTACTGGAAGATCGACCTCCACAACCTCCTTCACTTTCTGTCGCTGCGCATGGAGGATCATTCGCAGGAGGAGATCCGCACGTACGCGCACACCATCGGGGAGAAGATCGTGGCGCCGTGGGTGCCCCTGACGTGGGAAGCTTTCCTCGACTACCGGATGAACTCGCTTGCGCTCTCGTCGATCGAGCTGGAAGTGATCCGGGCGGTCGCGTCGGGTGACACCGCGCACGCGCTCGCCGTGGCGCGGAAGCTCAACTGGCTCGACACCGGAAAGTCGGGTGCGCTCAAGCGCAACCGCGAGCGCGATGAGCTGGAAGAGAAGCTCGCCGCGCTCAATCTCGCCGTGCCCTGGCGCTGATCGGTCCGGTCGACGACGTGCAGGGCGACCTCAGACTTCTCAGACCCGGCGATCTGCGACCGCACGAGGACGTCGACCCGGAACGCGTCACCCTGCTGGCGGATGAGATCCGCACCGCGGGTGCGTTCTACCCGCCGGTGCTGGTGGACGATGCGACCCGTGTCATCCTCGACGGCCACCACCGCTGGCGCGCCTCGACCGCGCTCGGGCTGGGCCTGCTGCCCTGCTACTGCGTCGACTACATGAACGACGTCGTGGTTCGCGTGATCTCGCGGCGCCCGGAGATTACGGTCACCAAGGCCGACGTCATCGCGATGGCGCTGGCCGGGCGCGTCTATCCGCAGAAGACCACGCGCCACATGTACGACCTGCCGGAGACCCTGGGGCCGATTCCCCTGCGCCGCCTCGCGGGCGCATAGTGCGCCCCTCCACCCGGGTCGCGACGAATCATTGACAGACCGGGCGCCGGTGCGGGACGCTACCGCAAACGGGGACGTCCGCCGGCGCGGTCAGCCTGCGCCGGCGTTCCCCGCTCGACCATTCAACAAGGAGCAGCAATATCATGTTCAAGGGACGACTGGTGCTCGTGGTTCTGCTGGCGTCGATCGCGACGGCCTGCTCGGGCGGCAAAGAGGTCACACGCATCGATCCGGGGGAGCAGATCGATCTGTCGGGCCGCTGGAACGACACGGATTCGCGGCTCGTCTCCGAGGAGATGATCGCGGACTGCATGTCGCGGCCGTGGAAGGCGCGCCACATCGACACGGAAGGCAAGCGCCCCACCATCATCGTCGGGCAGATCCGCAACAAGTCCACCGAGCACATCGCGGTCGGGACCTTCATCGGCGACATCGAGCGCGCCTTCATCAATTCCGGGGAAGCGGAGATGGTGGCGAGCGCCGAGGAGCGCGAGCAGATCCGCGACGAGCGCGGCGACCAGCAGCAGTACTCCAGCGAGGAGACCATGGCGGCCTGGGGACGCGAGCACGGGGCCGACTACATGCTCGCGGGCGTGATCAACAGTATCGAGGACCAGGAGGGCGGCAGCATGGTCGTGTTCTACCAGATCGACCTGAATCTGATCAACCTGGAGACGAACACGAAGGTCTGGCAGGGGCAGAAGAAGATCAAGAAGCTCATCACGGGCGCGGACTACAAGCTCTAGCCGCGGGCCATGGGTCGGGAGCCCCGGTTCCAGCGCCGTCCGTTCGCGGGGGCGCGTGCGCGCGCAGCCGTGCTGCTCGTGGTTGCGGCGTGTCTCGCCGTCGCGTGCTCGAGTTACGTGCGGCGTTCCACCGCGATCCGCGGCGCCCTGGCCACCGGCCAGTACGACGTGGCGCTGGACGAGGTCGCGAGCATCGACGCGTCGAACTCGCTGCTCCTGCTCCTGTACGAGCAGGGGCTAGTGCAGCACTGCAAGGGCGACTACGCCGCCAGCAACCTCGCCCTCGAGCGCGCGGAGCGGGTCATGGACGTGCTCCATACGCGCAGCGTCACGCGCGGTGTCGCGTCGCTGGCGGTGTCGGAGACCATCGAGCAGTACCGCGGCGACGCGTTTGAAGCCATCTTCGTCAACTACTACAAGATCCTGAACTACCTGGCGCTGGGCGACGTGGACGGGGCCATGGTCGAGTGCCGCCGCGTGAACCGCCGCCTGCAGATGTTCCAGGACGGCGGCGAGACGTACTTCGTCAACGATCCTTTCCTGCAGTATCTCACCGGCATGGTCTACACGCACGGCGGGGAGCGAACCGACGCGGACGTCTCGTACCGGCTCGCGACGCGCCTGTATGACGACCCGGCGTTCGCGGCCATGACGCCCGTGCCGCCCACGGTGTACTGCGACGCGGCGGCGCTGGCGCGTTCGATCGGTGACGGCGCGGCGGCGGACGAGTACGGCGCGCGCGCCGAGTGTCCGAAGGAGGGGCTCGCGCGCGTGAGCGTGTTCCTCGATTGCGGCGAGATCCTGCAGAAGGGCGAGGCGAACGTCGTGCTGCCCATCTTCGAGAACGACAAGTGGGACGACGACGAGAGGTTCGCCGAGGAGCTGTCGGGCCGTTACAACCAGCCCTACGCGGACAACATTCGCGTGAAGTACTGGCTCAAGGTGTCACTTCCCACGCTGGTGCCGGCGCGGCCGCGTTACACGCGCGTGGTGGTGCGCGCCCGTCCGGCCGACGAGCGCACGGGGACGGGGGCCGAGACGACCGCGATGCTGGTGGAGAACATCGACGCGCACGCGCTGCGCGCCTTCCAGGAGAAGCAGTCCACCGTGTTGGTGCGCGCGATCGTGCGCGGCCTCATCAAGTACGCGGCGTTCACGGCCGCCGACGACGAGGATGCGGGCCTCGGCGCCGTCGTGAACATCCTGAACATCGCCACCGAGACGGCGGACACGCGCAGCTGGTCGACGCTCCCGCAGGCGGTGTGGATGGCCCGCTTCGACCTCCCGCCGGGCGAGTACCGGATCGAGGCGGAGCTCTTCTCCGACGACGGTGTCCGGCGCGCCGACGCGACGTTCACCGGCGTCCAGGTGCGTCGCGGCGGCATGGCGTTTCGCCACGCGCGCGTCTTCTGAACTGGATTCCACCCGCGTCGCTTCTTATAGTAGACGGGGGCCGCCCCGCGGCCCCGCCAGGTCGCACCATGTCCCGCCGGGTGATTCTCATCTGCCTCGTGTCCGGAGCCGCCATCCTGGCGGTCTCCGGCGACTCCGCGGACGAGATCGGCCGCGTTCCGGAGGTCCCCATGCACAGCCGTTCCGACTCGGTCCGCAATCGCCTCGCGCTCGAAAAGAGCCCCTATCTCCTGCAGCACGCGAACAATCCCGTCGACTGGTATCCCTGGGGGGAGGAGGCGTTCGAGACGGCGCGCCGCGAGAACAAGCCCGTCCTTCTCTCCATCGGTTATTCCACCTGCCACTGGTGCCACGTGATGGAGCACGAGTCGTTCGAGGACCCGGAGGTCGCAGCGCTCCTCAACCGCGCGTTCGTGTGCGTGAAGGTGGATCGCGAAGAGCGCCCCGACATCGACCATGTATACATGACCGTGTGCCAGATGATGACGGGCAGCGGGGGCTGGCCGCTCACCATCCTGCTGACGCCGGAGCGCCAGCCGTTCTTCGCCGCGACGTACATCCCGCGCGCCGCGCTCCTCTCGTTCGTGCCGCGCGTGGAAACCGCGTGGAAGGAGCGGAACGAAGAACTGCGCCGCGACGCGGGGCGCGTGTCCGGTCTCCTGCGCGACGCCATGGCGCCCGCGGCCGGCGGCGAGATTGGTCCCGACGTGCTGCAGCGCGCCTACCAGGAACTGGGGGCGCGCTTCGATTCCACCCACGCGGGCTTTGGTTCGCGCCCCAAGTTTCCGTCGCCCCACAACCTCCTCTTTCTGCTGCGGCACTGGAAGCGGTCGGGTGACGCGCGCGCCCTCGAGATGGTCGAGCGCACGCTGGACGCCATGCGCCGCGGCGGCATCTGCGACCACGTGGGCTTCGGTTTTCACCGCTACTCCACGGACGCTGCCTGGCTCCTTCCGCATTTTGAGAAGATGCTCTACGACCAGGCGCTCCTCATGATGGCCTACACCGAGGCATTTCAGGCGACGGGTAACCCCCGTTACCGCGTCGTTAGCGAAGAAATCGCGGCGTACGTGATGCGCGATCTCTCTTCTCCCGCCGGGGGTTTCGTCTCGGCGGAGGACGCCGACAGTGAAGGCGAAGAGGGGAAGTTCTACGTGTGGACGATGGAGGAGATGCGCGGCGTGCTCGGCGCCGACGCCGGGCGCATGGCGGCGGTGCTCGGCGCGTCGGAAGAGGGCAACTTCGCGGAAGAGGCCACCGGGCACCGGTCCGGCGCCAACGTCCTGCACCTGCCGCGACCGCTGGACGAGACGGCGCGCATCCTCGGCGTGTCCGGGGACGATCTGCGCGGCGACATCGAGCAGGCGCGACGCCGCCTGCTCGCGGCGCGCGCCGCCCGCGTGCGTCCGCATCGCGACGACAAGGTGCTGACCGACTGGAACGGCCTCATGATCGCCGCGCTCGCGAAGAGCGGGCGCGCGCTCGATCACCCCGACCTGGTCGAGCGGGCCGCAACGGCCGCTTCGTTCATCCGGCGCGAGTCGATGGAGGGGGACCGCCTCCTGCATCGCTGGCGCGACGGGGAAGCCGCCATTCCCGGCATGCTCGACGACTACGCCTTCTTCACGTGGGGGCTGCTGGAGCTCTACGAAGCCACCTTCGACGTCGCATACCTCGAGCTCGCGCTGCGACTCGCCGCGCGCATGCACGCGGCGTTCGAGGACACCGCGGCCGGGGGCTATTTCATCACGGCCGCCGACGCGGAATCCCTCCTCGTGCGGCCGAAGGAGATCTACGACGGCGCCGCTCCCTCGGGGAACTCGGTGGCGATGGCGGTCATGGCCCGGTTGTCGCGCATGACGGGGGACATGGTCTGGGACGCGCGCGCGCGCGCCGTGGGCCGCGCGTTCGCCGCGCAGATCGCGGCGTCCCCGATGGCGCATGCCTACGCGCTCGTCGCGGCGGACTTCCTCATCGGCCCGACGATGGAGCTCGTCATCGTCGGCACGCCGTCGGCCGGGGACGTGCGCGCGATGCGGCGGGCGGTCGACGGGCGCTTCCTCCCGCACCTCGTGACGGTCTTCCGACCGGCGGGCGGGGGACCCATCGAGGCGCTGGCGCCCTACGTCCGCGGCCAGGCGCCGCAGGGCGCGCTCGCGACGGCGTATCTGTGCCGGAACTTCGCGTGCGAGCGGCCCGTCACCGACCCGGCGGAGCTGGCCCGCAGACTCGACGCCCCCGGCCCGTGATGTCGAGGAACACGCCAATCTCATGCGATTCGGTGAGGTTGGCCTTGACACCGCTTTTGCCAGACGCTAGTCTCCACAACGTGCTTTGTGAATCTGCGCACAAAGCCTGCCGCGGTTTCTCTTAACTATATATAAATCAACGGATTCCGGGTGGCTGCCTCGTGAGGGTGGCATTGGAACAGTCCCCGATACGTCTCCTTATATCGCTCCTGATCGCCGTTCTGCCCCTCGCGGACGCCGCCGCGGTGTACGCGGAGCCGGAGCCGCCCGTGGAGGTGGGCCTCAACGAGCACCTCGGAGACACGGTGCCGGGCGACCTGCGTTTCGTCTCGGAAACGGGCGACACGGTGGCGCTCGCCGACCTGATCGACCGGCCCACGATCGTCACCCTCGTCTACTACACCTGTCCGTCCATCTGCCGGCCGCTGCTCAGCGAGGTGGCGGGGATGCTCGCCAAGCTCGAGGCCGTCGACATGCAGCCGAACCGCGACTACCGGGTCGTGACGATCAGCTTCGACCAGTTCGACAGCCCGGCCGGCTCCACCCGCCTCAAGGACGAGTACTACCGCCGGCTGCCGGGTTCGTTTCCACGCGACGCCTGGACGTTCCTCACCGCGGACTCCGTCACCATCGCCGGTTTCACGCAGGCGGTGGGTTTCGGCTTCAAGCGCAACGACGATGATCCCGATTTCGCCCATCCCACGTCGCTGATCGTGCTCTCGCCGGAGGGAAAGATCACGCGCTACCTGGTGGGTGCCGAGTACCTGCCCCTCGACATCAAGCTCGCGCTCATCGAGGCCCGCGAGGGCCGCGTGGGTGCCACGATCGTCAAGTTCTACAAGTTCTGCTTCAGCTACGATCCGAGCGGAGAGAAGTTCGTGCTCAACGTGACGCGCGTCGTCGGCTTGAGCACGCTCGTCGGCATCGCCGCGATCGTCGTCTTCGTCACGGCGTCGGGGCGGCGCCGCAAGGAGAAGGTGCACTAGATGGCCAATCACGCGAGGGTCGCCGAAGCCTCGTCCGTGGACTTCTATTCGTTCCAGGGTCGCTGGTCGGGACTCGCCTCCTGGATATTCTCCACCGACCACAAGCGCATCGGGTTGATGTACCTGGTCCTCATGATGGTGTACTTCACGGTCGGGATGTCGCTCGGCTTCCTGATCCGCCTGGAGCTGATCGCGCCGGGCAAGACCATCGTCGAGGCGCAGACCTACAACGCCATCTTCACGCTGCACGGAGTGATCATGGTGTTCCTGTTCGTGATTCCGGGGCTGTCGGCTTCGCTGGGGAACTTTCTGCTGCCCATCATGATCGGCGCCAAGGACGTCCAGTTCCCGCGCCTCAATCTGCTCTCCTGGTGGCTCTTCGTGGCCGGCGCCATCCTGGCGGTGCTGGCGCTGCTTACCGGCGGCGGCCCCCCGGATACCGGCTGGACCTTCTACGCGCCCTACAGCATCCGCACCGGCACCAACGTGACCCTGGCCGCGTTCGCGGTGTTCGTGCTCGGGTTCTCATCGATCCTGACGGGGCTCAACTTCGTGACCACCATCCACCGCATGCGCGCGCCCGGCATGACCTTCTTCCGCATGCCCCTCTTCGCGTGGGCGGTGTATTCGACCGGCTGGCTGCAGGTGGTCGCGACCCCGGTGGTCGGCATCACCCTGGTGCTGATCATGGTGGAGCGCTCGTTCGGAATCGGCGTGTTCGACCCCGTCAAGGGCGGCGACCCGATTCTCTACCAGCACCTGTTCTGGATTTACTCGCACCCGGCCGTGTACATCATGATCCTCCCGGCGCTGGGTGCCATCTCCGAGATCATCTCGGTGCACGCGCGCAGGACGATCTTCGGGTACGCGTTCATCGCGCTCTCCAGCGTCGCCATCGCGCTCTTCGGGTCCATCGTGTGGGCGCACCACATGTTCGTGAGCGGCAACAGCATGG
>DASTOO010000191.1:0-6475 GCA_035762505.1 Candidatus Krumholzibacteriia bacterium | reverse complement strand
CCCGCACGTCATCGCTGACCATTTCCGTCTCCGAGCGCTGAAGGGCGCTCACCACGTCGCGCAGCGGCCACACGTTGCGCCGCATGTACACGAGCTCGCGGCGCAACTGGTGCACGTGCGCGAGGTCATCGGGCTGCGATCCCGCCGTGATGCTCAACTCGACGTGCTCGATGCGCTCCGCGACCTTCTCCAGCACAAGGAAGTAGTTGTCGACGATCGAGTCGATCAGCGCATAGACGAGGTAGTCCGTCCCCATGCGCCGCACGCGCCCCTTGCCGAGATCGATGCGTTTGCGCACCGGGTCGAACACGTCCCCCGGAATCTCCTGGAACGTGATCACGAAGCGCGGCGCAAGGATGATGCTCACCTGCTCCGAGTGCAGCTCGCCGCCGTTGGTTCCGGGCGCGAGCATGCGCACGACGAGGTAGAGGTACTCGTCGTACTCCTCGATCTTCGGACGCTGGTGCGTGTTGAGGATGTCTTCCAGGACGAGCGGGTGCAGGCCGAAGTGCGAGCCGAAGCGGTTCAGCAGCTCCGTGTCGTGGAGACCTTCGACGTCGATCCACGAGACCGTCTCGGAGTCGCGCAGGCGGAACGTGTCCTCGACGTCGTTCGTGGTGCGCACCGCGCAGGCTTCGGGACCGTAGTCCATGACGCGGATGGAGACCTTGTCGACGCGCGGTTCGCGGTCGTACACCAGCGTCCCGGGCGACTGGCCCGGATCGGCCCGGTGCCGCTTGTAGAGCCGCGGCGCGCGGATCTTAACGGCGCGTTTGGATCGGCGCGAGGTCATCCTGTTTCCTGCGTGGCCACTTGGCGACTGCAAACCCGCTCAAGAACCCGACAACAAAGACGATCAACACGAGCAGCAGCTGCGAGACGTCGTACGTCCAGTTGAGGAACCTGAACTTCACCGGCTGGGCGTTCTGCACCATCACGACGACGAGCAGCATGAGAACGGCTATCAGGAGAATCTGTTTGACGCGATTCATCGCTACCTTCCGGCGCCGCTACTTGATGGTCGGGGCGCCGATCAGACCACCAGAGAGAATGCACTGCATCGCTTCTTCCACCGTCCACCCCGGGTCGCGCGTTTCCGCCTCGCGAACGAAGTAGACGAACCCGGAGGTCGGGTTGGGGGGCGTGGGCACGTAAATCTTGAGATAGAGATCGCCCGTCGACTCCGCGCGCACCTCGCCGGTAACGAAACCCAGCTGCCACATGCCCGGGAACGCGTACGGCACCAGGATCGGGCGCCGGAAGATCTGCTTCTCCGGCAGCGCCAGTGTCCCCGACAACTGCTTCCCGATCCGGTACGCCGTATTGATGATGGGGATGCGCTCGGTCAGGCTCTCGAGGGCCTCGATGATCCGTTTGCCGACGAAGTTGCTGACAACGAGGCCAAACAAGTACAGCGTCATCAGAACGAGCACGATCCCCAGGCCGGGGAAGCGGATGTGGAACGTCTTGTCCACCAGTCCGACCATGCGCTTGTCGATGAAGCCGTACAGCAGGTAGACGGCGAACGCCGGGAGCGCGATGGGGATGAGCGCCAGCGTCCCGCGAATGATGAACCGGCGGACGTGAGCGAGAAGACGGGACGGGCGCCGCGGCCGCGAAGGTAGCGCCGGAATGGGCTCGGTGTTCATCGCGTTCACTCTACCATGCCGGCGGAGGGAGTGTTAATGTCTTCTTCCCTATGCCGGTTCTGTGGCAATGGATCCTCTTTCACGTCCTCCTGGCGACGGCGCTCTGGATCGACCTCGGAGTCGTCCACCGCGTGCCGGAGGCCGTCACCACGCGGCGCGCCCTCTCCTGGGTGGCCGTGTGGGCGGCGCTGGCGCTCCTCTTCTGCCTCGGCATCTACATCGTGCGCGGCCAGCACCCCGCGATGCTCTTCCTCACCGGCTATCTGGTGGAACAGTCGCTCAGCATCGACAACCTGTTCGTCTTCTACGTCATCTTCCAGTACTTCCATGTTCCGAAGAAATTCGAGCACCGGATTCTCTTCTGGGGCATCGTCGGCGCGCTGGTGACGCGACTGTCGTTTATCCTGACCGGGGTGGCGCTGCTGCACCGCTTCGAGTGGCTCACGTGGGTGCTGGGGGCGTTCCTCGTCATCACCGCAGCGCGCATGGCGTTCGCCAAGGACCGCCAGGTCCACCCGGAACGCAACCCCGTATTCAAGCTGCTGAAGCCGTTCATGGGAACGAACTCGTACGACTCGGGCAGGTTCTTCATCCGGGTGAACGGCCGGCTCATGATCACCCCGGCGCTGGTCGTGCTCCTCGTCATCGAGACGACCGACATCGTGTTCGCGGTGGACTCCGTGCCCGCCATCCTCGCCATCACGACCGATCCGTTCATCGTCTACACGTCGAACGCGTTTGCAATCCTGGGCCTGCGCTCGCTGTACTCGGTGGTAGGCAAACTGATCGTCTCGTTCGAATTCCTCCACCACGGCCTGGCGGTGATTCTCGGCTTCATCGGCGTCAAGATGCTGATCTCGCACTGGTACACGATGCCGGTGGGGGTGACGCTCGGCGTCGTTGTTTCTGTGCTGGGGTCGTCACTGCTGTTCTCGGTGTGGCTGCGCAGAATCGCCCGCAAGCAAAACGGCGACGCCGAGAACGACTCCGCCGCCTCGTGACCGCCCGCGCGGCGTCGCCTAGTGCTCCGCCCGGAAGACCGTCTCTCCCCCGCGGACGATCCTCATGATGCGAAGTTCCCCGCTCTCTTCCGCGACGGCGTCGAGGGGATTGCGGTTGAAGATGACGAAGTCCGCCGCCTTGCCGACTTCGATCGCCCGATCCGAGGCCGCCGTGCCGGGCGCAAGGGTCGCGAGCACGCCGGTGACGTCCGCGGCCATCGCCGGGTCGATGGTGCCGGGGAGCAGCGCGCCGCCTTCGAGATCGATCATGCGTGTGAGCGCGCCCGCGTGGGTGTCGTGCATCGCCTTGAACGCGCCCATGTCCACGATGCGGCCGTCCCGCACCGCCACCGCCTCGATCGCCGGGGTGGCCGCCGTCATCGTCACGATCGTGCCGCCGAAGAACAGCGCGTCCACCGTCTGCTCGGGCGCGGGTTCCTTTGCGCACGCAAAAGCCGCCAACGCCAGTGCAAGCACTAACGTCCGTCTCATCGTACTCATCTCCGTGGTCTTTTAGGGCTACTGCAGCCGTTTGAGCTTCAGGAAAAGATCGGCCAGGGCGCCGTCGATGTTGGCGTTCGCGTAGAACACCTGGGCGCGCGTTTCGTGGACCAGCTCGATGGCGCGCGGGAGCTTCTCACGCCCCCACGACGCCGCGACGCGCTCGATGTCGCTCTGGATGTCGCCATTCACCACCAGCGCGGCACTTCCCGCCATGGCGTCGCGCAGAATCACCGCCATCTCGTCCAGCACGCGTGCCACACTCTCGCGGTTGGCGCCGCGCGCGCCGACGAGCGCCTGGGCGAACAGCCACGACTCGGGCTGCTTCGCGATGCCGGCCACGAGCCCCAGGGCCGCGTCGCGATCGGCGAGGTCGCCGGACTCGAGCAGCGCGCGGGCGCGGACGATCGAGCCCTGCGCCAGCGCGGCCGTGCGTTTGGCCTTCGCCGCCTCGACGTCGAGGTAGCCCGTGAGAATCTTCTCCAGCACGGTCCGCTTGAGCGGAAAGAAGCGCACACGCTGGCAGCGCGAGCGGATCGTGTACAGGAGTGCCTCGTGGTTCGGAGTGACGAAGATCATGACAACGTGCGCAGGCGGCTCTTCGACGAGCTTCAAAAGGGCATTCTGCGCCTCTTCGCGCCTAGCGTGCGCATCGACGAAGATGAACACGTGGTAGCGCGCGTCGAAGGGCTTGGTGTTGGCGCGCTGGATCACCGCGCGCGCGCGCGCGATGCGGATGGACGTCTTCTTGCTGAAGGATTCGCTGGCGAAGATGTCGCCGCGTTTGGTCCCGAGGATCTTCGCGATGTCGGTGACGTCCCCGTCCTCGTCCTCGTTGGAGCCCTGCGTGGGCGTCGGGTAGATGAGATGGATGCCGGGGTGCTCAATAATAGAGGCGCGCAGGCACGAGGTGCATTTGGGCCCGTCGAGGCTGCACGGCTCATCCTTTTCGCACTGCAGCCGCCGCGCGAAGTCGATCGCGGTGAGTTCCTTCCCCGTTCCCTCGGGACCACTGAAGAGGAGCGGCGGAACGTTGCCGCGCCGGAGCGAGCCCAGGTACGCGGACGCCTGCGGCTGCTCGAGGTCCATCGCGGGAATGGGCCGGACGTCTTCTTCGGATCTCGGCGGCATGACGGGAGTATAGCGTACGGCGGCGCCGGGTCGAAAGGCCCGCTACGAGCTCGGCTTCTTGCCCAGCCACTGCGTCGGGTCGAGGGCCTTGCGCGCCTGGCGGACTTCGAAGTGGCACACGTAGCCCTCCATCGAGCCCGTGTCGCCCACTTCGGCGATGGCCTGGCCGCGGGCGATCCTCTGCCCCTGCGACACCATCGTCGTCGCGACGTGCGCGTAGAGCGTGTAGTACCCGCCGCCGTGATTGAGGATCACGCACTTCCCGAACGCGTCGATCCAGTCCACGAACTCCACCACGCCCGCCGCCACCGCGATGATCGGCGTCCCGCCGGGCGCCTGGATGTCGATCCCGTTGTTCATGGTGACGGTGCCGTACTTGGGGTGCGTGTGCTTGCCGAAGCCGCGGATCACCTTGCCGTTCACCGGCCACGGGAGCCGGCCCTTCATGGCGGCGAACTCGCCGCTCGGCGGGAGGTCCTTGTCGCTCACGCGACGGCGGATGATCTCGTCGATCAGCGCCTGCATCTCCGCCTGCGCCTTCTCCAGCTCCTGGATGGCGTTGGCGTGCCGCGTCTTCTCGTTGCGAATCTGCGAAAGCGTGGTTTGCCGCTTCTTTTTCGCGTTCGCGAGCTGCGCGCTCTCGGCTTCGCGCGACGACTTCACCGCCGCCACTTCCTGCAGCGATTGCGCGAGACGCGCGGACTCGGTCTCGAGCCGCTGCTTGCTCTCCCTGAATTCGCCGATGAGCTTCGCGTCCTGCGCGGCGATGAGCTTCATGAACTGGTAGCGCGTGATGGCCTGGTCGAAGCTCTGCGCCCCCAGCAGGACCTCCCAGCGGTACTTGGGGTCGCGCTTGTACATCTGTCGCAGCCGCGCGCCCAGCGCCTCTTCCTGCTGGGAGAGCACGATCTCGCGCCCGCCGATCTGCACGCGCAGGTCGCCCACGCGCTCGTCGAGCATCGCTTCCTGCTCCGCGAGCTGCTTGACGTAGCGGTTGGTGAGGTCGATCTCCTTGTCGAGGTTCGAGAGGTTCTTCAGGGCCTGCTTCTCCTGCGACTGGAGCTGTTTGGACTTCGAGCGGTGGGACTCGATCTCCTTGCGGATACGCTCGAGCTCCTTCTGTTTGGTGTCCACGTCATCCGACTGCGGGAACGCGCCGCCGGCCGCGACCAGCGCCAGCACGCACACGGCGCACACGACGAGGAACCTTCTCCGCGGCCGGCGTCTCATCGCATTTCGAGGTAGCGCCGGAGCGCCATGAAGCTCCCGATGGCGCCGATGACGACGCACGTCGCCATGAACACGAGCGATTTCTCCAGCGAGAAGAAGGTGATGTCCGGGATGACGTTGCTGCTGATCTCGGTGACCAGGCGCAGCAGGAGCAGCGAGAGCACCGCGGCCACGCCGCCCTGGAACGCGCCCTCGATGATGAAGGGCGCGATGATGAACGGGTTGGTGGCGCCCACCAGCTTCAGGATCTCGATGGTCTTGCGGCGGCTGATGACGGTGAGGCGCACGGCGTTGGCGATGATGAACACGGCGGAGAGGATCACGATGAAGCCCACCACGATGTCGACCGTGTAGATGCCGGTCAGAATCGACGCGAACTTGTCCAGGAACTCCTTGCCGTAACGCACCTCTTCCACGCCGTTCATCTCCTGGATGCGCGCGGCCAGCGCCACCATCGCGTCGCGATTCTTGTGCTCCGCCTTGGGCGTGAGCCAGAACGAGTTGGGAAGCGGGTTGGTGCGCAGCGCGGACAGCATGTCGGCCTCGGGGCCGAGCTGCTCCCGGAAGTCCGTCATCGCCTCTTCGCGCGATACGAACGTCACCGACGACACTTCGTCCTGCGAGAGGATCTGCCCGTGCAGGCGCTCGATCTCGTCTTGACTCAGCCGGTCCTCGAGATAGACGTACATCTTCATCTCGTCCTGCGCCTGCCCCACGAGCTTCAGCACGTTGTCGGTCGCGAGCAGGAACACCGCCAGCATCAGGAGCGAAAGGCTCATGATGATGACCGAGATCGAGGTCAGCCCCTTGTGGCGGCGGACGGTGCGGAACGCTTCGTCGAAGATATAGAACCAGCGGCGCATCATTGTGCTTACTCGGTTGTTCGGCCGGGCCCCAGGATGCTGGCGCGCTGGCGTTTGATCTCGCGGTCGATGCGGCGCTGGCGGTCGCGCTCGCGGCGGA
>DASTOO010000190.1:0-9638 GCA_035762505.1 Candidatus Krumholzibacteriia bacterium | reverse complement strand
GTCCGGCGCGGGCTGACAAGCCGGCGCTCCGTCGCCCGCGCGGCGTCACTCCTCGCGCAGGAGCTTTTCCACCGCGGGCTGCAGCGCGTCGCCCCGGAGCTCCGTTTCGCGCAGCATGCCCTTTTTGTCGAAGAGCCACGTCGAGGGGATGCCGGTGACGCCAAACTGCCGAGCGAACTGGTTCTTCCAGCCCGTGCCGTCGAAGTGCTGCGGCCACGCCGCCTTGTGTTTCTTCAGCGCGGCGTACATCGCGTCGCGATCCTGGTCGAGCGAGATGCCCACGATCTCGAAGCCCTTCCCGTGGTACTTCTTGTACACGCTCTTGACGTTCGGCATCTCCGCGATGCACGGACCGCACCAGGTCGCCCAGAAGTCGATGAGCAGCACCTTGCCCTTGTAGTCGGCGGGCGATAGCGTCTCGCCCTTGATCCCCTTCACCGAGAACGGAATTGGCTCGCCGCCGACGGCCAGCTTTCGCTCCGACGCCAGCGACGCCATGTTGCTCTGCACGAACGACGTGAGCCGCGTGTTGACGTCGCTGAAATTCGACAGGATGAGTTTGTACTCGCCCTCGGCGTCGTCGTACTTGCCGGCGCCGCGGAACGACTCCGCGAGGTAGAAGTGCGCGTACGCGAGCTTCTGGCGGTCCGCGGGATCCGCCTTGCCGATGAACTCTCCGAGGAAGACGGCCGCCTGGTCATAGTTCTGGACGCTGTAGTTCATCGCGCCGAGCTGGAACCCGGCGTCGAGTGACTCCGGCGTGTCGGGGTACCGGGAGCGAAACGCCTTCAGCTTCGCCTCCATCTGGCCGAAGATCCGCATCTGTTCCTCGGGCGAGCCGGACGCGGCGGCCTGCTTGGAGAGCGCTTCGATCTCGCGCGTGAGGCCTGTGTAGACCTCGGACGCGCTGCCGCCCTCGGGGAGGGTCGCGGGGGCCGACACCGGCACGCCAAGAGGCTTCGTCTCCTCCTGCTGCACGCCCGCGGACTGCTCCGCGTCGCCTTTCTTCATCCCGGCGGCGAGGACGCCGGCCAGAATCACCACGGCCGCCATCGCGGCCCCGAGCAACGCCTTCTTGTTCATCTTCCCGCTCGTGTCCTTCTACATCGCCCGCGCGACGACCTGGACGCGGATCGCCGGTTCGAGCGTGTCGTTCGTGTGAATGATCATCTCCGCGGATTCCACGTGTCTGCTCTGGCGCTTCAAGGGCGGCCGGAACGTCACCATGACCCGGTACTGATTGCCACCCGGCACCGGCTCCGGAATCGCGCTGAAGTTCGCGTTGTTGAGATCGACGCGCGTGACCGCGAGGCCGCCGGTCGTCTTGGACAGCACGACGCTCTTGGTGACCGGGGAGCCTTCACTCGCGCGATCGCCGAATCGCACCGGCCCGAAGTTGAGCGTCATGGGGCTGACCGATATAGACCCCTTCGTCATCACGCTGACCTGGATGTCCGTCTTGGGCGACCGCTTGCTGTTGGTGTGCACGAACAGCGATCCGTACGTGGTGAGCGTCGGGAGCTTCGGGTTCTTGTACACGTCCACCGTGTATTCGCCCGGCTTGCCCCCCGGCGCGTACGCATAGGTGATCTTGTCGTCGATGTTCGACGAGAGCCCCGTCACCTCGAAGTCCAGGTCCTTCTCGTTCGAGCTGAGAACGATCTGCCGGTGAACCGCGTCGCCGAAACGTCCCTGCAGGAACACGGTGCCCTCGGGTGCCAGCTTTACGTACGGGGTCTCGTTGCCGGCGATCCCGATCGTGAACTGCCGCTTCACGGGGTCGTTCGTCTTGACTACCGCCGTCTTGTGGAACGACCCGTGCACCCTCTCACCTTCCACCGCCATATCGATTTTGCCCTCCTGACCAGGAGGGATGACCTTGTCGAACTTGGCCACGGTGCAGCCTCACCCAGGCTTGACGTCTTCGATGAGGAGGTCCGCCTTGCCACGGTTGCGGACAATGAAGACGTGCTGGTACAGCTCCTGCTCGAAGACATCCCCGAAATCGAAGGTGGTCTCGCTGATCTCGGCGACGGGCCTGGGTCCGCTGTCCTGCGCGCCGCCGGCGACGGCCAGGACGAGCAACACCGCCACCAGAACGGACGCTGCAATTCCCTTGTTCATCGGTCCTCCGGGCCCGCGCGCAACCGCTACATCGCCCGCGCGACCAGGTGCACCTTCACCGACGGTTCGCGCGGATCAGACGTGTTGATGAGAAGCTCGCCGACCTCGCGCTGCGTCGGGCTGGTCTTCGAGGGCGGAACGAACGTCACTTCCACCTTGTACTGCTTGCCGGGTTCGACCGGCTCGATCTTGGCGCTGAAGTTCTTGTTGTCTATGACCGCGCCCTTGACCTCGAACTGGCCGTCCGTCTTGAGGATCATCACGGTCTTGGTCACCGGCTCACCGCTCCCGCCCTTGGCGCCGAACTTCACGCTGCCGTAGTTGAGGGTCTGGGGTGTGACACTGATCGACCCTTTGACCATCACATGCACCTGCACCACCGTCTCGGGCGACTTCTCGCTGTTCGTCTTGATGGTGATGTTCCCGTAGGCCGAAGAGGGCGGGATATCCGTCTTCTTCGCCACGCGCAGGACGAATTCCCCCTTCTTCGGGGCCGGCTCCACTTTGTAGGTGATCTTGTCGTCGATGTTGGACGTGACGCCGGTGACGGCGAGCGCGAATTCCTTCTCGTTGGACGAGATCGTCACGGTCTTCTCGACCGCTTCGTCATAACGGCCGTGGAGGTAGATGGTGCCCGCCGGCGCGATGTTCAGGAACGGGATCTCCTTGCCCGCAATGGTCAGGGTCAGCTCCGGGTGCTCAGGGTCGTTGGTCCTGACGACGGCGGTCTTGGCGAACTCACCGCTCACCTGGTCGCCGTTGAGCACGAGCTCGATCTTGCCCTCCGCGCCCGGCGCGATGACTTTGTCGAACTTGGCGACCGTGCAGCCGCAGCCCGGCTTCACGTCCTCGATCACGAGGTCCGCCTTGCCGCGGTTGCGGACGACGAACGAGTACTCGTACTTCGCCCGCTCGAACACCTCGCCGAAGTCCTGCCGCATGCGGGGAATCTCGATGGACGGCTTGTTACCGCCGGCGGCCGTCTGGGGGGAGCCGGTCGTCGTCCCGGCGCTCATGCCCACGATGAGGATCCCCACCCCGAGCCACGTGAATCGGTCTCTCATTGGCAATCTCCTCGTGACCTCTCGCAAAAAAGTGTGAAACGTGTTGCGCGGCAACGGCCTGTCTCGATCGGGCGGCTCCCCCGGCTTCGCGGACGGGGGCCTCGTTATTATACCGTCTGGGCGGGATCGGTTCCACGCCGATTTGTGGCGCGAGGGGGGCGGGAAACGCGCGTCGGGTATTGATCAATCCGTTGTCTTGTGGTATCTTACATCCGTTCGCGCCCGTCCGGGCGCTTTTCACGGCCGCGAAATCGCACCGAACTGGTCCGAATTAACCATGACCCTGCCATGTTGTCCATTCCACTTCGCCTCGTCCGACCCAACCAGGGTTCGGAAAACGAGTCGATTCTCTCCCGGATCGGCCGGACTCCGCTTTTCCGCCTCGAACGGATAGACCGCGCCTTTCCCCACGTTTCCATCTACGCCAAGGCCGAGTGGCTGAACCCCGGCGGCTCGGTCAAGGACCGCCCGGCGCTGCGCATGATCCTCGCCGCGGAGGCCGACGGCCGCCTTCGCGCCGGCATGACGATCCTCGACGCCACCTCCGGCAACACCGGCATCGGATACGCCATGATCGGCGCGGCGCGCGGTTACCCGGTCCGGCTCACGCTCCCGTCCAACGCGAGCCCGGAGCGCATTCGCATTTTGCGCGCCTTCGGCGCGGAAGTAACGCTGACGGACCCGGCGCTCGGGACCGACGGATCGATCATGGCGGCGCGCGAGATCGCGGCGGCGGAGCCCGAACGCTACGCGTACCTGAACCAGTACGACAACGACGACAACTGGCGCGCGCACTACGAAGGCACCGCCTGGGAGATCTGGAACCAGACCGCCGGGTGCCTCACCCATTTCGTCGCCGCACTGGGAACGAGCGGGACCTTCACCGGCACGACGCGCCGCCTGCGCGAGCTCAATCCCGCGATCCGCTGTATCTCGGTGCAGCCGGACTCGCCGTTTCACGGGCTCGAGGGCATGAAGCACATGCCGACCGCGCTCGTTCCGGGCATCTACGACCCGGCCCTGGCCGACGAAAACATCGAAGTCCGGACGGAGACCGCGCACCGCGCGGTGAAGCGGCTGATTCGCGAAGAAGGCATGCTGGTCGGCATCTCGTCGGGGGCCGCGATCGCGGCGTGCGTCGAGGTCGCGCGATCCATTCCGCGTGACCGGCCCTCGATGATCGTCACCATCTTCCCCGACAACGGCGAGAAGTATCTGAACGAGCGCTTCTGGGAGGAGACGCCGGAAGCCCTCGCGGACGAAGCCGCGGCGCCCACGCTGGCGCACTTGAAAGAGTCAACGTGATAACGATCCCGGAGAACCTCGTACACGCCATCAAGGCGCACGCGGAGCGGACCTATCCGCACGAGTGCTGCGGTGCGCTGCTCGGATCCGAGGGGCGCGACGGGGTGCGCGCGGTCGTGGCGCTGCACGAGGCGGGCAACCGGCGCGAGGCCGGGGCGGCGGCGCGGCGTTTCCTCATATCGGCCGAGGATTACAGGAACATCGAACAGGCCGCGCGCGAACGCTCACTCGACGTGCTCGGCTTCTACCACTCGCACCCCGATCATCCCGCGCACCCGTCGGATTACGACCGCGAGCACGCGTTTCCGTGGTACTCGTACGTCATCGTGGCCGTGCAGGGCGGCGTCGCCGGCGAGACCACGAGCTGGATTCTCGACGACGATCGCGTTTCCTTTCAGGAAGAGTCCGTTGTCACGCGCGCGGTGGCGCGCGATGCAAACCAGAGGTGATACCCATGGCCAACTCGATTCTCATCCCGTCGGCGCTGCGCCGTTTCACCGGCGCGCGCGAGTCCGTGGACGTCGAAGCCGCGACCGTGGGCGAGGCGCTGTCGCACCTCGTCACCGCTCACGGCGATCTCAGGAAGCACCTCTTCGACGAGCACGGGCGGCTGCGCAGCTTCGTGAACGTGTACGTCAACGACGAGGACGTGCGTTATCTCGAGAAGGACGCCACGCCCCTGAAGCCCGGTGACGTGGTCAGCATCGTGCCGTCCATCGCCGGCGGTGCGCCGAATGTCTATGCGGTGGAAGGTCTCTCGCCCGAGGAGATAAAGCGTTACAGCCGGCACCTCATCATGCCCGAGGTCGCGATTGACGGCCAGTTGAAGCTCAAGGCGGCGAAGGTGCTGCTGATCGGAACCGGCGGCCTGGGAGCGCCCGCGGGGCTCTACCTCACCGCTGCCGGCGTGGGGACCATCGGGCTCCTCGACTTCGACGTGGTCGACTACACCAACCTGCAACGGCAGGTGACGTTCTCCACCGGCGACGTGGGACGCCCGAAGATCGAAGCCGCGCACGAGCGGCTGCACAGGCTCAACCCCGAGGTGAACTTCGTGCTGCACGAAACGCGGCTCACCAGCGACAACGCGTTGGAGATCATCCGCGGCTATGATATCGTGGTCGACGGCACGGACAACTTCCCGACGCGCTACCTCGTCAACGACGCGTGCGTGCTGCTCGGGAAGCCGTACGTGTACGGGAGCATCTTCCGCTTCGAGGGACAGGCGACGGTGTTCGCGGCGCACGATGGCCCGTGCTACCGCTGCCTCTACCCCGCGCCGCCGCCGCCGGGACTGGTCCCGAGCTGCGCCGAGGGCGGTGTGCTGGGCGTTCTTCCCGGGATCGTGGGGGCGATCCAGGCGAACGAGGCGATCAAGTGGATCCTCGCCGCCGGCGAGTCGCTGGTCGGAAGACTGCTTCTCTTCGATGCGTTGAAAATGAGCTTCCGCGAGCTCAAGCTCCGGAAAAGTCCCGAGTGCCCGGTGTGCGGGACGAACCGCACGATCCACGAGTTGATCGATTATGACGCGCTCTGCGGCATCCGCGGAGAAGAGGTGACGAGCGACGTGGCGGTCCCGACGGTCGATGTGAAGGAATTGAAGCGGCGTCTCGACGCGGGCGACGACGTGGTCGTGCTCGACGTGCGCGAGCCGCACGAGTACCGGCTCTGTCGCATCGGCGAGCTATTGATTCCGCTGGGCGAGCTCGCGGCGCGCGTGCACGAGCTGGATTCGGCGCGCGACATCGTGGTCTATTGCCGGACGGGCGTGCGCTCGGCGCAGGCGGTGGGCTTCCTGCAGGACGCGGGCTTCGAGCGGGTGTGGAATCTCGCCGGCGGGATTCACGCCTGGTCGGACGAGATCGATTCTTCGATTCCTAAGTACTAGCTTGGCGCTTCGCGCGGAGCGTCACTGCCGCAGCGGCAGTTGGCGATTTCTTTCACGAGCGTGCGCCATGGGCACCGCACCCATCAGCCGCTCGGCTTCCATTCTGTTGTGATAGGCGCACAGCAGTCTCAGATTATCCGGCGTTCCCCGTCCCCCGCGTGCCACCGGGACGATGTGATCCATCTGCAGAGCTTGTGTTGAGCTGCAGCGCCGGCCGTTCGACCCCACGAAGGCGCAACGGCCTTCATCGCGCGAGTACACTTCGTCTCTTACCGCCGCCGCGATGTGTCGCGGGGGTTGACCGGACGTGCGGTCGTCCTTCGTGACGGATGCACCTGCTGCAGCCAGCTCCTGACGCTTCTCACGCCGCTCACGGCGCTCCTGCGGATCTTCTTTCTCGAGGAACCCGTCCATCGCGAGTTCCAGCACCTGCTCCACCGACGGATTCGCCGGCAGGCGGTGCCACGCGAGCGACTGGATCTTCCGGAACTTCGCCATGAACGCCCCGCCCGCGGCAAAGGAGATCTTCGTGTAGGTCTCCGTGACGGCTTCCGTGGGGTTCGTCGGATTCACCGCGTGCTGGCTCTCTCCGACTTTCGGCACGCGACCGCGACGGATCGCTCTGTTCAGGTGACGCCGCAGGCACAGCCACCACCGGCGAGGCAAACAGCGGCTCGCCGCAAGGCCGAACGGCAGCCCGAACCACGATCAGTTCCATTCGATCGCGCGGAATCGCCGCGCGCGGGTCGTGCTCCGCGGCGATGGCCTTCACCTCTCGTTGAGATTTGCCCCGGATGCGCGCAAGCAGGCCGTCTTTGTTACCCGGCGTCAAGAGGTGCGACACCATGGCGATGGTCGCCAGGTTCACCTCGTTCGCCTCCAGCATGGCATACACCTCGGGAAAGCGTGCGATGCAGCGCGCGCTCCGGACCCGGCGCGCCGCCGCGGACGACGAGTAACCCAGAGCTTCGGTACAGTAAGCGAACAGCGACGCGTATCCCAGCTTGAGGTGCAGCCGGCGGCGCGCGATCTCGCTCAGGTGCAGCAACACGAGAAGCGTGGCGCTGCGTTCATCGCGGGTGAGTTCGTGGATACGGGAGAGAATCTTCTGGTCGGAGAGTGTGCGCAGAGACATTTGAGGCGTCCTCCTTCTCATGACAATGAGGTGCGGCGGGAGGAAATGTCTCTCACAACATAGCATGTTTGCCCCGTGGTCAACATGAAATGATGTCCTGACGCATTGTCTCTGCGTGCACGCGTGAAGCGCGCAGGGGACGACACGCGTTCACTGCCGCAGCGGCAGTTTGCTTCATTCGTTCACAAGCAATAAGGAAGAATCGTTACACGACGTCCGTTTCCGCGTCCGCGAGGAAGCAGAGACGGCGGTCGACGTCGACCTGGGATTCGTGCATCGCGCGCTTGATGGTGCGCGGGTAGTTTCCGTCGGGCGTGCGTTCGGCGAGGTCGATGAACTCGCGGCGCACCGTGTCGCCCTCGGTGTGGATCACTTCCACCACCGGGCGGTGCAGGAAGCGCGTGTCCGCGTTCTGGCGCGTGACCACCCCGATCTCCCCGCGGTCCAGCTCGACGATCGTCCCCACCGGGTAGAGCCCCATCGCCTGCACGAACACCTTCGCCACGAACGGATCGAAGATCGAACCCGCCTTCTGCAGCACGAAGTTCATCGCGCGGTCGGGGGTGATGGGCTCCTTCTGGTAGGCGCGCCATGCCGTCATGGCGTCGTAGTAGTCTGCGACCGTGACGATGCGGCTGAAGAGCCGGAGCTTCCAGCCGCCGGGCCGCTGCGGGTAACCGGCGTTGCAGAACTGGGCGTGGTGCTGGATGGCCACGAACATCGAGTCCACCGCTTCGCGCAGCGCGTTGACGCGCGAAAGCTCCTTGACCCCGAAGAAGGTGTGGTACTTCATCAGTTCCCACTCGCGCTCGTTCAGATTCCCGGTGGAATTGAGAATCGAGGACGGCACGTAGGTCTTCCCGATGTCGTGCATCAACGCGGCGACACCCAGCCGCGCCACGTCCGCCTTGTCCATCCGCATGCGGTCCGCGATGAGCATGGACAGGATGCAGACGTTGACGCAGTGCGCGAAGGTGTAGGCGTCGAAGTTCTTGATGCTGGTGAGCCCGAGCAGCATGGACTCGTCGGTCTGGATGATGTCCACCATCTGCTGGGTGAGGCGCTTGGCCTTGCGCACCTGCAGGAGCTGCTTCTCCTCGGCGGTACGCAGCACGTTCCCCATCAGCGCCACGGTGCGGAAGTAGACGCGGTTGCTCTCCTGGCGGACGTCCTTGATGGTCCGGGAGGTGTCGGCCAGGCGCGTCTCGCGCTCCATCCATCTGGTGAGCGCGATGGACGCGACTCCCACCGCCTGCAGACGCTCTTCGATCACCGCGCAGGCGTCCTCACCCTCGGCGGACTTGAAGAACTCGATGAGGAACCCCGCGACGTCCTCCTCGCGCACCGCGTCCGCGAACTCGACGGCCTCGACGCCGCGCTTTTTCATCTCCGTAACCCAGAACTCGAAGGGCTGATAGTGCTGCGGGTCGACGTGGACGCGGAACTCGTTGATGAGCAGCATGTCGTTGGACACGCGCACGAACACGCGCCCCTCGCGGTCGAGGATGCGGCGCACGGGCTGCATCGCCTCGGCGAGCGCGCGCTGGGCGGCGCGATTGGAGGCGTCGTACAGGCGCAGCGTGCGGCCGGCGGCGAACAGGTGGATGATCAGCTTCTCGCCGTGCTCGCGCAGGAAGGCGCGATCCTCCGGGGAACGACCGTCGTCGTCCGTTGCCGCTGCCACCGAGGCGTCCAGCGTTCCGAAATGAACCCGGTCCTTGATCATGGCTTCGCCTCCGTCCCGCGGCCGTCAACCGCCGCCGAGAGCGTCTCGCAGGCGCGCGCGGCGCGGAGCCGCACCGCCTCGCTCGTGTCCTCGGCCAGCCGGCCGAGCATCTCCAGCGCCGCCGGCTGATGGATGCGTTCGAGGGCCCGGATCGCGAGCAGCTTGGCGTCGGCGCCCTTGCCGGTTCCGATGCGGCGCCGGCGTTCCAGCATCCCGCGAATCTGGTCCACGGTGTGGACGTCGCCCACGCTGCCCAGGGTCCGGAAGAAGGCCTCCTGTTCGTCGGCGGCGCGCTCGTTGAATTCCTTCCCGAACGCAAGCTCCGAGACCTTGTCGCGCACACGTGCCGCGGCACGGTCGGTGAGCGCGTCCAGCACGCGTAGGCGGATGCGCTTG
>DASTOO010000189.1:0-2657 GCA_035762505.1 Candidatus Krumholzibacteriia bacterium | reverse complement strand
CGAAATCCGCACGCCGATGAATGGCGTCATCGGCATGCTCCAGGTGCTCCGCGACTCCGCCCTTTCGCAGGAACAGACCACCCAGGTCGACGTGGCCGCCGCGTCCGCCAACACCCTGCTGCGCCTGCTGGAAGACGTCCTGGATTTGTCGCGGCTCGAACAGGGCCAGTTGGAATTCGTCTCGCGCCCGTTCTCCCCGGAATCCATGGCCCTGCACCTCACCGCGCTCTACGCCGCTCCGGCGGCCGCCAAGGGTATTCGGGTTTTCACTACCGTGCAGTCCGATGTGCCGGTCCTCGTCAGCGGCGACGCCCTCCGCCTTCGCCAGATCCTGCTCAACCTGATCGGAAACGCGGTGAAATTCACCGAGGTCGGTCGCGTGGAGGTGGTGATCGGCCTCGCGGCCCCCGTCGAGCAGCAGATCGCCCGACTGCGTTTCGCCGTGCGCGACACCGGCATCGGCATGGATGAGACGACCCGCACGAACCTGTTTCAGAAATTCAGCCAGGGCGACAGCTCGATAACTCGGCGCTACGGCGGATCGGGACTTGGATTGGCGCTGTCGCAGACTCTGGTGTGTCGAATGGGCGGGGAAATCCGTGTCACGAGCGAACTTGGCCAGGGTTCCGAGTTCTCGTTCGAATTGTCGTTCCCGGTCGTGGACCGCAACGGTGCGCCGGAAGACGAGAGCCATCCGCCAGATTGACCGCTGGATCGGTTTTACGATCGCAGCCTCGTGTCAATCCGCGCGCAGCCTTCGGCAACCTGCGCCCACGCTCGCGGCTCGACGCTGCGACCTGCTCCTGACAGGCTCGCCGGCCGACTTTACCATGACTTCCTCCGTTCGTCCGAAAAAGGTCGCCCTGCTCACTGCCGGCGGGCTCGCCCCGTGCCTCAGCTCCGCCGTCGGCGGCTTGATCGAGCGTTACTCCGAGATCGCTCCGGAAATCGAAATCATCGCGTACCGTGGTGGCTACAAAGGACTGTTGCTCGGCGACAGCTATCCGATCGGCCCGGCCGAACGGGCCGTGGCGCCGGTCCTGCATCGCCATGGCGGCAGTCCGATCGGCAACAGCCGCGTGAAACTCACCAACGTGAAGGACTGTGTGAAACGCGGGCTGGTGAAAGAGGGGCAGGACCCGCGGCGAATCGCCGCCGACCAACTCGTGAATGACGGCGTGGATGTCCTGCACACGATCGGTGGTGACGACACGAATACCGCGGCCGCTGACCTGGCGGCATTTCTTGCGAGGAACAATTACGGCCTGACCGTCATCGGGCTTCCGAAGACGATCGACAACGACGTGTATCCGATCCGCCAATCGCTCGGCGCCTGGACGGCGGCCGAGCAGGGCGCGCTGTATTTTCGGAACGTCGTCGCCGAGCATAACGCCAACCCGCGCATGCTCATCATTCACGAGGTGATGGGTCGCAACTGCGGCTGGCTCACGGCCGCGACGGCCGCCGCGTATCGGAAATCTCTCGACGGCGAGGCGTTCGCGCCGGGCCTCGGGCTCAGCCGGGCCAACCTCGAAATCCACGGCGTGTACATTCCCGAGCTCGGAATCGACCTGGCCGCCGAGGCGAAGCGACTGAAGGCCGTCATGGATCACGTCGACAACGTGAACCTGTTCATCAGCGAAGGCGCGGGAGTGGGCAGCATTGTCGCCGAGATGGAGGCCAAAGGGCAGGAGGTGCCGCGCGACGCGTTCGGCCACGTGAAGCTCGATGCCGTCAACCCGGGCAAGTGGTTCGGTGATCAATTCGCGAAGATGATCGGCGCGGAAAAAGTGCTGGTGCAGAAGAGCGGTTACTTCGCGCGCGCCGCCGCGGCCAACCCGGAAGACCTGCGGCTGATCAAGAGTTGCGTCGACCTGTCGGTCGAGTGCGCACTGCATCGCGAGAGCGGCGTGATCGGCCACGACGAAGATCGCGGCAACGTGCTCCGGGCGATCGAGTTTTCGCGGATCAAGGGTGGCAAACCGTTCGATCCGTCGAAGGCGTGGTTCGTGCAACTGCTCGCCGAGATCGGCCAGCCCGCGGGCGCGCCGGTGCGGGTCGCGCACTGAACGACGAGTGGACGCGGCGGGCGACTCCGGGCCGCCGCATGCGCCGTTGATTCGCGTTTCACTCTGGCGAGGCAGCACAGTGCCTGCTTGGTTCGGGCCATACAACTGCATGAGCTCCTCTTCCACACCCGGTCCCGCTTCGATCGAAACCGAACCCCTCCGCCCCTTGCAGCCCCAGTGGCTGGGTCATCCCCACGGGCTGACGACGCTGTTTTTCACCGAGATGTGGGAGCGGTTCAGCTACTACGGGATGCGCGCGCTGCTCGTCCTGTTCATGGTGGCGGCAGTGGACGCGGGCGGGTTGGGCTTCGAGCAGAAACGAGCGGCCGCCGTGTACGGCAACTACACGATGGCGGTCTACATGCTGTCGATCCTCGGCGGTTTCATCGCGGACAACTTCATCGGTTCGCGCCGCGCCGTGCTGATCGGCGGAATCGTGATCGCCTGCGGCCACTACTCGATGGCGATTGTTTCCGAAGCCACGTTCTTCCTGGGACTTGTCTTGGTGGCGCTCGGCACCGGACTGCTCAAGCCCAACATCAGCACGATGGTGGGCGGATTGTATTCAGAAGCTGACGACCGGCGGGA
>DASTOO010000188.1:0-7199 GCA_035762505.1 Candidatus Krumholzibacteriia bacterium | reverse complement strand
CAGTTGTCGCTCGGATTGGCGAGCTCGGCCGATTTCTCCAGCACGAATCCCTTGCGCAGCTCGTCATAGTCGCGCGCGAGGTAGGTGTACGCGGCGGCGGACGCGATGACGACCAGGCAGAACGACACGATGCCGACCGACACCAGGTCTTCGCGGTGCACGACGCGCGGCGCGAACACGACGAAGAGCGCGAGCAGCACCGAGACTCCCAGCGGGTCCCAGCGCCCCGCCAGCACGCTCACGATCGCCACGATGACCAGCGCGCCGCCGCACACCGCCGTGCGGCGCCATTCCCCGAGCGCGCGCATCAACCCCCAGGCCAGGAACAGCCCCGCGAGGAGGATGCCCGTCACCATCAGGAAGACGCCCGTGTGCAGGACGATGAGGCTGGGGTCGGTGATCTCCATCGTCTCGCCCAGCAGGCGGGGGTTGGCGTTGACGACGACCGTGTTGGTGAAACGGCGGATCAGCTCGCCCGTCGCGAGGAATATCCCCGCCACGGCGGCGGTCTCGACCGCGCGCAATCGCGCCGGCGGCGCGCCCGCGGGCGGCGCCGCGATCCGGGCGCGGGCGATGCGCACCAGCCCGTACACCAGAATCACCAGGAAGAGCGACGTCACCGCGAGGTCGAACGTGCTGCGCATGAGACCGCCCAGCGTCGGCGTCGCGAACACGGACGGGTCGAAGAGCCGCACGTGCGTCCACGCGCTCCGCGCGCCGAAGGAGAGCAACGCGAACCGCAGCGCCACCATGAACGCCGCGAAGAGCGACGCGCGCGCCAGCACGTCGCGCGGACGCGCGCCGCTCGGAGTCCAGCGCATCGCCTGGAAGAACAGCGCAAAGAGCGCGGCGAGCGCGAGCGCGCGGCCCCAGATGGCGCGGCGCGACGTCCACTGTCCCTCGTAGTGCGCGAACGGGTATCCCACCGCGGTGACGTTCAGGATGGAATTGGCGACGCGGCTGCGCACGACGACGCGCCCCTGCAGTCCGGTGGCGTCGTCCCCGAAGATCTCCCCGGCCGGTTCGACGTTCGCCGGGAACGGGTAGTAGGAAAGCACCGAATCGCTCCGCGCTGGAGCGTGCGGAGTCGTGCTGTCCGCCTCCGCGCGTTCCGGTGCGGGAACCGGCGCCGCGGCGATCAAGCGCTCGCGCCGTTCCCGCAGCTCCCGCTGTTGCTCTTTGAGCCGCGGCAGGCGATCGGGCAGGTTGCCCGTCGCCGGATAGTAGTCGAAGCTCACGCGCGCCACCCCCCCACGCGGAATCTGATCGGCGAGGCTCGTGCTCTTCAGGAAGCGGTTGTTGACGCGGTAGTCGACCTCGAGCGGCAGGTCCACTAGGAGTGTCGCGACCGGCGGCGTGTCGTCGCCCGTGCGGATGGGGACGACGTGGGACAGAATCTGGTAGAGCGAGACGCTCCGCGTGTACACGACTTCCGTGCCGCTGCGGATGAACATCTCGTCGAGGAGCGACGTCGACTGCGGCCACCCCGCCCAGGCCACGCGGCGGCCGGTGGCGTCGAAGAGTTGGAGGCCGATCGCGGTCCCGGGGGTGAACGCCGTGCCGCTCGTGGCGGAACGCGCCAGCGAATCGAGGAGGGCGAACGAAACCGTGGGATCTTCGCCGGCGGGAGTCTCGAGCGCTCGAACGTGGTCGGCGACGCGATCCGCGAGCGACGCCGACGCGTCTTCCAGCCGCGCGATGCGATCCCCGACGTCCGCCAGCGTCCGCGCGATCCTCTCGCCCGATTCGCGCTTCCAGTTTTCGTGCGCGCGTCCCGCACTGTTCAGCGGAAGCGAGAACGCGAAGAACGACGCCCACGTGAGCACGACCGCGATCCAGACCCCGGCGCGGCGTCGCGCGCTCCCGCGGACGAGGATCGCGCCGGCCGCGGCCACCACCAGCAGCAGCATGATCGCCCATACCGGCAACCACCGGGTCCAGGCGACACCCGCGAAATGACGGAGGAACAACGCGGACCACGCGCCCGTCAGGCACGCGGTCGAGAGCAGCAACATCAGGCGTCGGGTTCGCATCGTGCGTCACCGTTCACACGGGTGGACAGCATATCACGGCGCGCGGCGACGCGAGCGGGCGGGGGAATCAGCGGATCGACTTGATCTCATCCACGACCCAGCGCGCGCTGCTTTCGTCCGACTCGAGGTGCAGGGACACATACACCTTGTCCTTGAACAGACGGCCATCGTCGGTCTTCTGATACTGACGCTCCGCGATCGCGAAAGACTGGCCGCCCTCGTCGCCGGGCTTGCGGTACTGGGTGAACTCGAACTTCCGGGTGATGGTGTAGCGGAAGAGGTCCTTCAGGAGATAGTAGCTCTGGTTGCGCGAGAATGTGCCGCCCGACGGACCCGTCCCCTCCACCGAAATCGCGACCTTCTGGGAGCCGAAGTGGCGCAGGATGAGATCGACGTTGCCCGCCTTCCAGGCGCGCTCGATGTCCGCGTATACGTCCATCGGTCCGCCGACGGCGTTCGCGGCGTCCCCGCCGGGCTGCGTCTCCTCGCGTTCCGTCTGCTGGGAAACGACGTCGTTCCGGCCCGCCGGGGCGCTCTGCCGCGGGCGTGCCGCGGCCACCTCGGGCAACGACACGGGTACGAGCCCGGCCCAGAGCGCGATGACGAGCACCGGCGCGGATATGCGGGAAGCGGCCCTCATGTTTGGACCCAAACGACGGGAAAGGAGCAAGCCCCGTGCCCCGTCATTACTCATTTAATACCAATGAGTTGCCAGAGCAGACCGGGACATGGTGTCGCCCCGCGGAGACACCGGCGTCCCCAAAAAGGGACGAATGCCCGCCTACCGGAGGGTGACGACCCGCGCCACGGCGCTCGCGCGACCGTCGAGCCGGACGAGGTAAACACCGCTCGGAACCCGGTTGCCCGCGTCGTCGGTCCCATCCCAGGTGAGGCTGGTATTGCCGGCGGGGAGTGCCCGTCTGCCGAGTGCGCGGATCCTCGCTCCGTCAATGGAGTAGACGGCAATCTCCACGGACGCGGCTTCCGTGAGCGAGACGTCGATCTGGGTCCACTCCGAGAAGGGGTTCGGGAAGTTCGTGAGCCGCGCGACGGGAAGCGGCGGTGTCGCGCCCGTCGGCACGCAGTTCGAAGGCGACGGGGCGAGGGTCACGTCGTAGTCCGCGGCGCTCTTTCCCTGTGTGCCCACCTTGCGATGAATCGCCCCGTTGCCGAGCGCCGGTGCGCAGGCACCCGTCCACTTGCCGACGTCGACGGCCTGTGTGACACGCGTCCCGTGCGGGTTCACGCCCCAGCACACGAAGTCGAGGATGTCGGTCGACGCCACGAAGTTGCTGGTCCGGTAGAGCTGGATCTCGCCGCCGGCGTCGCTGTCGTTGAACACGCCGGGCCAGTTGATGGTCGCGTACCCGCCCGCGGGAACGATGACCGCCCCCACCTGCGTGTACAGGAAGGGCGAGCAGAACCAGTACCCGGTCGTGTTGAAGTCCGCGCCGGTCGTGTTGAAGAGCTCGATGTAGTTGCCGGGATTGATTTCCGAGATCACGACGGACGGCAGCCCCACGGCGCCGTTCGCGCCGCTGCCGTCATCGAGGGGCTCGAGATCGGGGTCGCATTGCGCGCCGGCCCGGGCTGCAAAGAGAAAAAGAACGAGAACCGAGAGGAGGAACGAGCGAGACATGGCGGCCACCTTCGCGTTGTCCTATTCACTGCTTATTTTCCAACCTGGGGCGGTGATAATTGTACCCCAGGCCGGCGGGAATTTCCAGTGGGGGTCGGCCCATGCGGTTCCGCCCGGGCGGCAGCCGCCGGGCGCCCGCTCGGCCAGGCCTATTTGGACTTGCGCGGCCGCCAGAGCTGCCACTCGATCAGCACCGGCGAAGCGATGAAGATCGACGAGAACGTCCCGATGATGATTCCCACCATCAGCGTCAGCGCGAAGTCGCGGATCACCTCACCGCCCAGGATGATCAGCGCGGCGAGCGAGAGGAGCGTGGTGCCGCCCGTGATGACCGTCCGCGACAATGTCTCGTTGATGGATGTGTTGATGAGGGTTCCCAGATCCTCGCGACGGCGAATGCCGAGGTTCTCGCGGATGCGGTCGAACACGACGACCGTGTCGTTCAGCGAATACCCGACCACCGTTAGGATCGCCGCGATCACCGTCAGCGAGATCTCCATTCCCACGAAGGAAAGGAACGCGAGCGTGATCAGAACGTCGTGCCCCGTCGCGATGATCGACGCCACCGCAAAGCGGAAGTCGAACCGGAAGCTTACGTAGATCAGAATCCCCAGGAGCGAGTACATGACCGCCCAGAACGCGGCCGTGCGGAGCTCCGAGCCGATCTTAGGGCCCACCGACTCGACCCGGCGCAGGTCCACGCTCTGGCCGCCGACGCCGGCGGAGACCGCCGTCTTGAGCCGTTCGGCCACGCCGGCGGCATCGCCCACGCTCTTCACCTTGATGAGGTAGTCGCCCGCTTCGCCGAAGCGCGTGATCTCCGCGCCCTCGAAACCGGCCGCCGAGACCACGGCGCGGATGTCCGCCACCGGGACCGGAGTCGCCAGGCCGATTTCCACCAGCGCACCGCCCGCGAAGTCGATCGACATCTTGAAGCCGCGGTGAATGGCGAAGGACGCCAGGCCGGCCACGATGACGATCGCCGAGAAGAGCATCGCCCTGCGGCGGACAGCGACGAAGTTCACATTGGGATTCTTGAACAGCTCCATGTGCTTTCCTGCCTAGATGTTCAGGCGCTCGACGTGGCGCCGGCTCGTGATGAAGTCGTAGACCACATGCGTGACGACGAGTGCGGTGAACATGCTGGCGAGGATCCCCACCGTCAGCGTGGTCGCGAAACCCTTGATCGGGCCCGTGCCGAACTGCCACAGCACGAACGCCGTGATCAGCGTGGTGACGTTGGAATCCAGAATCGCGGAAAACGCCTTGTCGTAGCCGGCGTCGATGGCGACGCGCACCGTCTTGCCGCGGCGCAGCTCTTCGCGGATGCGCTCGAGGATCAGCACGTTCGCGTCCACCGCCATGCCGATCGTAAGGATCAGCCCCGCGATGCCGGGCATGGTGAGTGTCGCGCGCAGCGAGGCCATGACGGCGAGGATGATGAACATCGCGAGCATCATCGCGGAGCACGCCAGTGCGCCCGAGAGTTTGTAGTAGATCAGCATGAATCCCACGACCAGGAAGAAGGAGACGATCGCGGCCTTCTTGCCCGATTCGATGGAGTCGCGGCCGAGCGACGGACCCACCGTGCGCTCCTCGACGATCGATACCGGCGCGGGAAGCGCGCCGGCGCGGAGCACGATGGCCAGGTCGGCGGCCTCTTCGTCGGTGCCCATACCGGTGATGCGGCCCTCGCCGCTCGGGATCTTGCTCTGCACCGCCGGGGCGGAACGCACCTTCTCGTCCAGCACGATGGCGATGCGCCGGCCGATGTTCTCACCGGTGAAGCGCGAGAAGACGATCGCGCCCTGCCGGTTCAAGCGGAAGTTCACGTTGAGCTGCGTCGGGTTGTCCGGATCGGGGCTCGTGGTCGCGTCGGTGAGCGTCGAGCCGTCGAGGGTCGCGTTCCGCTCGACCAGGTAGAGCATGTAGCCGTTGCCGCCGCCCTGGACGGGGCGCGCCTCGTGTCCCCACAGGAACTCCGAGTTGGCCGGAACCGCGCGCTGCGCCTGCTCGGTGCCCAGGAGGAGGTTCACCTCTTCCCGGCGACGCTCGTCCACGACGACGCCACCGTCGAAGAAGGTCAGGAGGAGCGACGTGAACGGCCGGTCCTCGGAGGCCTCCGGGAGCGGCACGTTGCCGGCGGAACCCTGGATCGTCGGGAGCAGCGAATCCACCGCCGTGGCGACGTCGCCGGTGGCGGGCGCCGATGCGGACACCGCGTCGGTCGTGTCGGCGTCGATGCCCGTCGTGTCGATCACGGTGCCCGTCACCTTGACGCCGCGGAGGTTGCGATCGAGGGACGTCAGGGTTCGGCTCACTTCGTCCTGCTCGCGCACGAGGCGGAACTCGAGCTGCGCGGTCTGCCCGAGGATGCGGTGGGCGCGGTCGACGTCCGAGAGACCGGGGAGCTCCACGATGATGCGGCGCTCGCCCTGCTTCTGGATGACCGGCTCCGCCACGCCGAACTGGTCGATGCGGTTGCGGTAGATCCGGATGGCGCGGTCCATCACGTCTCTCTTGGCGTTGTCGTCGAGCTTGGAGTCGTCGACTTCCATGACGAGATGCACGCCGCCCTGGAGATCCAGGCCGAGCTTGAGAGCGGAATCGTGGAGCTCATCTCGCTGCTCGCTGGTGAGCCGGGCCCGGGCTTCGTCGCTCATGGTATAGAAGCGAAAGCTCGGGAACAGCGCCCAGCCGCTGTACACGATGGCCGCGAGAATGATGACCAGTTTCCAACGGGTCTTCATCGTTACCTCTGATCAGGACTGTTTCGGGCAGACTTCCGCCCTCCCCAGGGTCTTAGCCGGTAAGTGTGGCGCCAGGTTATCCACGCGGGAGGGCAGCTTGGTCGGAAAATAAATGAAAGGGCATTATACACGAACGGGTTGCGGGGTCAAGGGGCGGTCCGGCTATCCCTTACACCCGCCCCATGAGGTGCAGCATGTCCCGGACGGCCCGGTCGAGGCCCGTGAAAACCGACCGCGCGATGATCGCGTGGCCGATGTTGAGCTCCGCCAGGTAGGGAATCTCCAGCATCCGGGTCACGTTGTGGTAGTCCAGCCCGTGGCCGGCGTGGACGCGCATGCCGAGGTGGCGGATGGCGTTGGCGGCCTCCTTGAGGGTATTGACCTCTTCCTCGACCTTGTGGCGCGGCGCGTTGGAGAACGCGCCGGTGTGCATCTCGACCGCGTCGAAGCGCAGCCGCGCCGCGTCGTGGATCTGCTGCAGGTCCGGGTCGAGGAAGGCGGTGACTTCGATGCCGGCGTCCTTGAGGGTCGCGATCACCTCGCCGAGGCTCTGGGGGGCGTCGGCCAGGTTGAGGCCGCCCTCGGTGGTGATCTCCTCGCGCTTCTCCGGTACGATGCACACCGAGTCGGGCCGGATGGCGAGCGCGATCTCCAGCATCTCGGTGGTCGCCGCCATCTCGAGGTTGAGCGACCCGCGGACGACCTCGCGGATCAGGCGCACGTCGCGGTTCTGGATGTGACGCCGGTCCTCGCGCAGGTGCACCGTGATCTGGTCGG
>DASTOO010000187.1:0-5131 GCA_035762505.1 Candidatus Krumholzibacteriia bacterium | reverse complement strand
CCACCGGCACCGGGAGTCCGTGGATGCCCATCGCGGCGCACTTCTTCCAGCCCTCGTGGTTGAACTCGCCCTTCTGGTCGCGCTCGATGAGGCCGTCGTTCAATTCCTCGCGCGCGAACTTCGCGACGCTGTCGCGCAGCTCCTTCTGTTCCTTCGACCACGAAAAATCCATCGCTCACTCCATCTTCATGAGTTTCTGGTAGTCGGTCTTCTCGGTGGAGGTCTTGGGAAGGACCTCATGGAAGGAGAAGACGTCGGGGACCATGTACACCGGCAGGTGCTGCGCGCAGAACTGTTTGAGCTTGATGAGGGAGAGCTTCCCGCCCTCGCGGGTCACCAGGTGCGCGCGCACCTTCATGCCCAGCTCCTCGTCGGGGAGCGCCACCACCGCCGCCTCGCGGATGTCGGGATGGCGGTACAGGCACGATTCGATCTCGCCCAGTTCGACGCGGTAGCCGCGCTTCTTCACCATGCGGTCGCGCCGGCCGGCATACGTATAGTTGCCGTCGGGCGCCTCGGTGACGATGTCGCCCGTCTTGTACCAGCGCTCGAGCACCGGCGCCTCCCCGTTGAGATACGCCTTCGCGGTCTGCTCGGGGAGGTTCCAGTAGCCCGGCGTCACCGAGTCGCCGCGGATGCACAGCTCGCCGCGCTCGCCGCGCGCGACGTCGTTCCCCTCCTCGTCCACCACGCGCGCCGTCAGGTGCGAGCACACCACCCCGATCGGGAACGGGTCCGTGCGCTCGGCGGGGATCGCCGGCGGCAGCTGGTAGAACGTGCACACGTTGGTCTCGGTGGGCCCGTACAGGTTGAAGTAGCGCGGCTTCGGGAGGATCGCGTGCAGCGCCTTCAGGTGCACGATCGGAAACACCTCGCCGGCAAAATTGACGATCCGGATGCGCGAGAGGTCGTGGCTGTCGAGCCTTCCGTACTGCACGAGGAGGCTCAGGATCGACGGCGTCGAGTACCACATCGTGATCCTCGTGTCGGCGATCAACTGCGCGAGCTTCTGCGGCTCCTTGCCCACGTCCTCGGGGATGATGACCAGTGTCGCGCCGTGCTTGAGCGGCGTGTAGATGTCGAGGATCGAAAGGTCGAAGTGAAACGGCGCGTGGGAGGAGAACACGTCGTCCGGGACCGGCGCGAAGGTCTCGCTGCACCAGTCGACGAAGCTCGTGGCATTGCGCTGGGTGAGGGTGACGCCCTTGGGCTTCCCCGTCGAACCGGACGTGTAGAGAATGTAGGCGAGCGCGTCGGGCTCCGTGGGCACGGTCTTCGTCGCGGGCGCCGCGCCCGCCGCGCGCAGGGCCGCGTCGAGCCCCTTCCCGCCACCCACCTCGTCCAGCACGATCAGTGCGGGGTTCGCACCCTCGGCCGCCAGCTGCTCGCAGAGCGCCGTCTCGAAGCGCTTTTCCGTGATGGCCACGCGCACCG
This sequence comes from Candidatus Krumholzibacteriia bacterium, assembly GCA_035762505.1. Taxonomy (GTDB): domain Bacteria; phylum Krumholzibacteriota; class Krumholzibacteriia; order WVZY01; family JAKEHA01; genus JAKEHA01. Next base: position 3,697 of record DASTOO010000187.1, on the reverse strand, counting down.
AGCAGTTTTTGAGGATATATGCGTTCCTCGTGGCCGGCGCGGAAGGGTCCACCGGCACGTACGCGGCACCCGTCTTGAGTATCCCGAAGATCGACGCCACCGTGTCGGCCGACTTGCGCAGGTAGATTCCGACGCGATCGCCGGGCTTCACGCCGAGTGCCATGAGCCGGTCGCGCAGGCGGTCGGACAGATCGCCCAGCGCCGCGTACGTGATCGCGACGCCGCCGGGCTCGCGGATCGCCGTCCGCCCGGGAAAGCGCGCGACGGAATCGTCGAGGTAGCGCTGCAGGGTCGTCGCCACGGGTTCCCGCTAGAGCTTGCCCGCGACGAGCGCGACGATCAGGTCGAGCGTGTCGAGGTTCTCGGCGTCGGCCTCGTGGGCCTCCACCGCGATGTCGAATTCCTGTTCGAGGAACGTGACCAGCTTCAGCGTCGCCAGCGAATCGAGAATGCCGGTCGTCATGAGCGGCGTGTCGTCCGCCAGCTCGTCCGGGTCCTCCCCGGGCAGGAATTCGGTGAGGATGTACGCCTTGACGCGGTCGTGGATAGCGTGTCGATCCATGCGGTCCGTCCTTTCGTGATTATCAGTCCGGCGCGGGCTCACAGGCTCGCCGCGCGCTTCAATTCATCATACAACTTGTCCGCGAGCAGCCCGTGACCCTCCGCGTTGGGGTGCGAGTCCCACGGCGCGATCCACAGCGACCGGTAGTCCGTGCCGTCGTAGGCGTCGGTCATGTCGATGACCACCATGCCGGCCTCGCGCGCGATCTCCATCTGCCGCCGCACCGCCGCCACCTTGGCGGGCTCGGCATCGATGCTCATCATGTGCGGGATGTAGCCCGCCATCGGCACGATGCCGCGCTCGTTGCAGCGCCGCACGATCTCGTCGTACAGCCAGCGCAGCAGCTCCTCGCTTCGCGGCTTCAGCTTCTGCACGCTCTCCGCGTACGCGGTGCCCGGTGCGAGGCCCTCTTCCTTCATCACGTTGTTGATGTACTCGTACGGCACCGGCAGGTCGTGCTGTGCCGCGTCCGCGACGTCCTTCACCATCCAGTACAGATCGTCGATGCCGACGTACAGCATGGCGTCGAGGTCGAAGTCGAACATACGCAGGTCCATGTCGACCAGGCGCTGTAGCGGCCCGTAGCCGCCCACGGAGAAATTGAGCAGCTCGTAGTGCACAGCGCCGCCCTCCGCGTTGAGGCGATCCTCCACCACGTTGTCGTACACCTCGTCGTCTCCGACCCCGGTGCCCATGTCGTGCGACGCCCCCGTGACCGCGATCCGGTACGTCCCTTCCGGCTTGGCCTCGTCGTAGGGGCGGTCGCGCATGGCCCACTGGTTGGTGCTCATCATGGCACCCTTGAACCAGACTTCCTTGTTGGGCATGAGCTCGAAGTCCGGGCAGCCCTCGCGCGAGTGCATCGCCCAGCAGCGCTCCCAGTTGGGCGGCTTCTGCGCGTAGAGGTTTCCGAGGCCCTCGTTGAAGCGCGCCACGTTGGTGAGGTCCTCGTAGTAGCCGCGGTCCATCATGGCCATGTCGCGGCTGTTGAGCCGCGAGGTCTTGAGATTGTCGACCACGTTGCTGATGGCGGGATCGACCGGCATCACGAGCGGCGCGTAGGCGATGAACAGGATCACGACGCACGACGCCGCCACCTGGTAGGCCGGCCCCCAGAACGGCGCGGGCTTCTTCTTGCCGAGGCGCGAGCCGGCCTTGCCGCGCTCCGCGCGCGCCACGATCACGGCGAGGACCCCCAGGGCGGCGAGAGCGGCGAGGATCACGAGAACGTCGCGGACCCCGGCGCGCGAGAGATGCCCGAGAATCAGCGTGAACTCGCCGAACGTCTCCGACGACCAGATCACCCAGCTCGTGCACACCACGACGAACGTCCCGACCGTGCGGAGCGCGAGTTTCGCCTCGCTGGCGAGCGGGTGCTTCGCCCTCGACAGGCTGCGCTGGCGGCCGTACTTGTTCTCCCAGAGCATGTTCCCCAGGACGAGCAGCCCCATGATCGACCAGAACACGATGTCCTGCCAGATCACGGGGAAGCTCCCCCGGATCCAGAACCACTGGTACGAGTGCAGCGCCCACGTCACGAAGAATGCGATCAGTGTCGCCGCGACGAGGGCGGCCGTGGCGTTCATCCTCTTGTTGAGGCGGAAGTAGACCGGATTGAAGAACACCTTCTGGAGGAAGTCCTTCCAGTAGATGTTGATGCGGCGCCAGTAGTCCGTGAAGCTCTCGGACAGGAAGTACCGGTTGTTGGTCGGCACCAGGTTGAAGCCGAAGAGGTGCAGCATGCCCACGATCATGTGGAAGCTGCCCGAGATCTTCAGGTACATGAGGAACGCGGTGAGAACGAACGTGGCCGCAGCGAGCGGCGAGGCCACCGTATCCGCGCCCACCATCAGGTTCTGGTACACCCACCGGTACAGCAGGAGCTGGATCAGGCCGCGGAACATCCACTCGACGCCGGTCTGGTAGACGCGAACGTCTTCGTCGTCGTAGTACGTGCGGCAGAACGTCTTGTAGTCCACCACCGGAAACAGCGGAAAGCACACGTTGGGCAGCATGAAGAAGTAGGCCAGCGCGCGCGACGGAGAGAAAGGCGCCGCCTTATTTGCGAGGTCATAAAGATAGACGATCATGCGAAACATGAACATCGCGCCGAAGATGGGCCAGATGGCGCCCGACAGGGGCGCGGGGATGGCGCCGGCGCGGACCGCGGCAAGCACGCCCGCCGCCGCCAGGATGAGCGCCACGCGCAGCGCGAAGCGGACCGGAAGGTGCGCGAGGCCGATGAACAGCAGGCCGAGCCCGACCACCTGAATTGCGTTCGCCGTCCCCAGCACCGCGTAGATCCCCGCCAACGACACCAGCGCGAAGACCGGCAACCGCAGGCGCGCCGGGGCCAGGTGGTGCAGCACGAAACCGCCGCAGGCGATCGTCATGACGCGGAAGAACGCCCCGCTCTCGATGTCGAAGGTGCGGACGACGAGCGTGATGAGCGCGAGCTGCACGCCGACGGCGGCGAACCGGATGAGCTGGGACACGCGGAACTTCCCCGCTGCGGCGGGAATGGCCGGGGGAACACCCCCCGCGGACGAACCGGCGCTCTTCGGCTGCGGTCGGCTGCTCATCGCGGTGGCTAATCCCGATAGCCGTCGGCGAACACGACCTCGAGGATTTCGTAGGTCTTGAGCCCGACCGGCAGCTGCACGTCCACCGTCTCTCCCCGGCGGTGGCCGATGAGCGCGCTCGCCAGCGGCGAGTTGTACGCGATGATGCCGCGCTCCGAGTCCGTTTCGCCGTCTCCGAGGATCGTGCACTCGCGGATGTTCCCGCTCTTCGTGTCGCGAATCCTGATCCGCTTGCCGAAGGTCACCGACTCCTCGGGGAGGAGCTCCGCCTTGTTGACGACGTTGGCGCCGGAAAAGCGCTCCTGCAGCTGGCGCAACTTCGCCGCGGTGTGCGTCTGTTTCTCCTTGGCGGCGTGGTACTCGCCGTTCTCTTTGAGGTCACCGTGGGCCGCGGCCGTCGCGATCTCCTTCGCGATGTCGGTCTTGAGCAGCCTGTCCAGCCGCTCGATCTCCTCCTGGAGATTCTGGTAGCCCTTCTCGGTGAAGAAATACTGCGCCATACAAACCTTTCCGTTTGTTGAAACTCCGTCCATCTACAGGTCTGGGAACGCGA
>DASTOO010000186.1:0-4601 GCA_035762505.1 Candidatus Krumholzibacteriia bacterium | reverse complement strand
GGCCACCCTGGGGCCGGCGAGCAACTCCCCCGAGATGATCGAAGCGCTCATCCGCGCCGGCCTGAACGTGGCGCGCATCAACACGTCGCACGGCACGCAGGCCGAGCACGCCCGCCTCATCGGCAGCGTTCGCGCGGTCGCGCAGAAGCTCGGCGTCTACGTACCGGTCCTGCTGGACCTGTCGGGTCCGAAGATGCGCATCGGGACCCTCGCGGCCGGATCGGCGGCGCTGCGCGCGGGGGACTCCTTCTCGTTGACCACGCGCGACGTCCCCGGTGACTGGCGCGAGGTGTCGATCAGCTATCCCGCGCTCGTATCGGATATCGCGGCGGGGGATCGCATCCTGATGGGCGACGGCGAGATCGAGCTCAAGGTGGTCAGCAAGACCGCGACGGATGTGCGCTGCGTGGTGGTGGCCGGGGGCGAGCTTCGGTCCAACAAGGGCGTCAACGCGCCGGGCGTGAAGCTGCGCGAGACCGTTCCCACCGAGAAGGATCTCGCCAGCATCGAGTTCGGAATCCGCGAGAGCGTGGATTACTTCGCGCTGTCCTTCGTGCGCTCGGTGGAGGAGGTGGCGCACCTGCGCTTGATCCTCCGCGAGAAGGGCGCCGACATCCCCATCATCGCCAAGATCGAGAAACAGGAGGCGCTGGACAACCTCGACGGGATTCTCGAGGCCTCGGACGCGGTCATGATCGCGCGCGGCGACCTCGGCCTCGAGATGCCGATCGAGCAGGTCCCGCTCATCCAGAAGGACGTGATCCGGCGGGCCCTGGCGGCGAGCAAGCCGGTGATCACCGCCACCCAGATGCTGGAATCGATGATCCAGAATCCGCGTCCGACCCGCGCCGAAGCAGCCGACATCGCGAACGCGGTCTTCGACGGCACCGACGCGGTGATGCTCTCCGGCGAGACCGCGTCGGGCAAGTATCCGGTGGAGGCGGTGCGCACCATGGCCGAGGTGGCGCAGGCGAGCGAGGACCGGATCGACTACGCCGGACAGTTCTCGGCGATCGCGGCTCGCCCGGGACGCACCATCCCCGAGGCGGTGGCGCACGCGGCGTGCTTCACCGCTATCGAGATCGGCGCCAGCGCGATCCTGTGCTGCACGCGCTCCGGCCAGACCGCGCTGTACGTGTCCAACCACCGCGCGCCCACGAAGATCGCGGTCATCAGTCCGCACGAGCCGACCCTCAAACGCACGATGCTGTACTGGAACACCGTGTCCGTGAAGATCGGGCCCTCCACCGATACCGACTCCATGATCGACGCAGCCAAGCGGGCCATCGTGGACGCCGGCATCGCGGCGCGCGGGGACCGCGTCGTGGTGGTGGCCGGTGTTCCGGTGGACGTGCCGGGCACGACCAACATGATCAAGGCCGACGTTCTTTGAGACGGGCACGCGGGTGCTGAAGGAACGCTATCCATATTACCTCGCTAATCGCCCGGTGCACGCCGGCGCGGACCTCCCGGTAACCGACAAATTCACCGGCGAGACCGTCGCGCGCGTGGCGCTGGCGGACGACGACGCCATCGAGCTCGCGATCGCCGCCGCGGTCCGGGCGGTGGAACCGGTGCGCGCTCTCGCGGCCTTCGAGCGGCGCGATATCCTCGCCCACTGCGCGCGCCGCTTCGCACAGCGGCGCGAAGAGCTCGCGATGGCGCTGTGCGTCGAGGCGGGCAAGCCGATCCGCGACAGCCGCGGCGAGGTGGGGCGCCTCATCGACACCTTTCGCATCGCCGCCGAGGAATCGGTGCGCATCACCGGAGAGACTCTGCCGCTCGACATCGCGGAGCGGGCCCGTGATTACACGGGGATGTGGAAGCGGGTCCCCGTGGGCGTGTGCGCTTTCATCACCCCTTTCAACTTTCCGCTGAACCTGGTGGCGCACAAGGTGGCGCCCGCGCTCGCGGTGGGATGCCCCTTCGTGCTGAAGCCGGCCAGTGCCACGCCCATCGGAGCGCTTATCGTGGGTGAGACGCTGGCGGAGACGGGATTGCCCGAGGGGGCGTTCTCCATCCTCCCGCTGCGCGGCGCGGGGGCCGCGCGCCTGGTCGAGGACCCGCGCGTTCGCTTCCTGAGCTTCACGGGGTCCCCCGCGGTCGGCTGGCCGTTGCGCGCGCGCGCCGACCGCAAGAAGGTGACGCTGGAACTGGGCGGCAACGCCGCCGTCATCGTCGACGCCGACGCGGACATCGCCGACGCGGTGCAGCGGATCGTCACGGGCGCGTTCTACCAGTCGGGCCAGAGTTGCATCAGCGTGCAGCGCATCCTGGTGCACGAGCGGATCTACGACGAGTTCGCGCGCCGGCTCGTCGCCGCGACCGCGGCGCTGCAGTCGGGCGACCCGAAGCGCGAGGAGACCTCCATCGGCCCCATGATCTCGGAGGACGAGGCGAAGCGCCTCGAGGCGTGGATCGTGGCGGCGGTCGCGCGCGGTGCGCGCGTGCTGACGGGCGGGCGGCGCAGGGGAGCCGTGCTGGAGGCGACGCTGCTGGAGGACGCGCCGCGCGACGCGGACGTGTGCGCGAAGGAGGCCTTCGGTCCGGTGGCGGTGCTGTCGCGCTTCTCGGATTTCGACGCGGCGCTCGACGAGGTGAACGACGGTGTCTATGGCCTCCAGGCCGGGGTATTCACCCGCGACCTCTACAAGGCGCACCGGGCCTGGGACCGTCTCGAAGTGGGTGGCGTAATCGTGGGTGACGTGCCTTCGTGGCGCGTCGACCACATGCCGTATGGTGGAGTGAAGGAAAGCGGGCTGGGACGCGAGGGAATTCGATTCGCGATGGAGGAGATGACGGAGATCCGTCTCTTCGTCCTGCGGACGCCGCCGGGTGCGCACCGCCGCTCTTGAAAACAAAAGGAGAAACCGGAATGAGACCGTTGCTCTTCGCGACCCTGGTGCTGGCGCTGTTGGCAGGCGTGGCGCCGGCCGTCGCTTCCGATCAGGACTTCGAAACGGCCGCCAATGCGTACATCGACCGGTTGCTGGAGATGAACCCCGAGTTCGCCACCACCCTGGGCGATCATCGCTTCGACGGCCGTCTCAACGACCGTTCGGCCGCCGCCATCGCGGAACAGACGCGCGTGGCGCGCGAGTATCTCGACAAGCTGGCAGCGATCGACACGAAAAAGCTCAGCGAGGTCAACGCGATCGACCACGCGATCCTGCGGCTCAACCTGGAACGGGCCATCTTCGAGGCCGAGGAACTGCGCGAGCACGAGTGGAACCCGCTCTACTACAACATGGGCAACGCGATCTACGCGCTCATCGCGCGGGACTTCGCCCCGCTCGACGAGCGCCTGCGCAACGTGAAGAGCCGCCTCGAGGGCATCCCGGCGGTGGTGGCGGCGGCGCAGGCGAACCTCAAGAATCCGCCGAAGGTGCACACCGAGACGGCGATCCTGCAGAACCAGGGCAACATCGGCCTGATCCGCGACGAGCTGACGCAGTTCGTGGAGGGCTCTCCGATGGCGGCCGAGCTCGCGCCCGCGCGCGCCGCAGCCGCGCAGGCGCTGGAGGAGTACGGTGCGTGGCTCGAGCGGGACCTCCTCCCGCGCTCCACGCGCGACATCCGCATCGGCGACGCCATGTGGCGCAAGAAGCTCCGCTTCTCGCTGGACTCGGACCTCTCCAAGGAGGACATCCACGTGCGTGCCGTCGCCGATCTCGCCGCGACGCAGAAGACCATGTACGAGACCGCGCTCCCGCTGTACCGGAAGTACTTCCCGGAGGTCACTGACCGGGCGAAGCTCGATGACATGAAGCACGTGAACAAGGCGGTGCTCGACAAGCTCGCGGAGAACCGGCCGGACAACGCCACCATCGTCGACAAGGCCAGGAAGACCCTCGACGACGCGATCGCGTTCACCCGCGAGAAAAAGCTCGTCACCGTTCCCTCCGAGCCGGTGAAGATCATCGTGATGCCGGAATTCCAGCGCGGCGTCGCGGTGGCCTACTGCGAATCGCCCGGCCCCTTCGAGCCGGCCGGCGAGACGTTCTACGCAATTTCGCCGACGCCCGCGGACTGGTCGCCGGAGCGCACGGAGTCGTTCTTCAGGGAGTACAACGACTACATGCTCTACGACCTGACCGTGCACGAAGCCGTGCCCGGCCACTATCTCCAGGGCGCGCACGCCAACAAGTTCAGGGCTCCGACGCTGGTGCGCGCGATCTTCTACAGCGGTTCCTTCGTGGAAGGCTGGGCGGTCTACACCGAGAAGGTGATGGCGGACGCCGGTTTCGGCGGACCCGAGGTGCGCATGCAGCAGCTGAAGATGCGCCTGCGCGTGATCATCAACGCGATCATCGATCAGAAGATCCACACCGAGGGCATGACCGAGGAGCAGGCGATGGCCCTCATGATGGACGAGGGCTTCCAGGAGGACGGCGAAGCGGCGGGCAAGTGGCGGCGCGCTTGCCTCACCTCGACCCAGCTCTCGACCTACTTCGTCGGCAGCGCCGAGGTGGAGGACATCCGCCGCGCCTACGAGGCGAAGCACAAGAAGGTCGACCTCAAGAAACTGCACGACGCCATGCTCTCGTACGGCGCGCCTTCCGCGAAGTACGTGGCGCGCATGATGGAGCTCTAGGATTTCC
>DASTOO010000185.1:0-3084 GCA_035762505.1 Candidatus Krumholzibacteriia bacterium | reverse complement strand
GCCGCGCCGCGAGCACCGTCCCCGAGGCGAGGATCATGTGGAAGCCCACCGACACCAGGTACAGGAAGCGGATGTCGAGCCAGTCCGCCGGAAAGCGGAAGAAGCAGAACGGCGTCACCATGATGTAGGTCCACGCGATGAAGAAGCGGATCACGCGGTTCCCGAAGATGAATCCGAACACCGAGTACGAGACGATGCAGAGCAGAATGATCACGCGGATCGCGGTGGCGAACTCATAGATGAAGCGCACCACGGGCCCCGCGTGCGTCACCAGCGTCGACGAGTGAATGGGGAACACCATGCGCACCAGGTAGCCCGCGAAGTTCCGCGGCAGGGACCAGCTCGTGACCTCGAGATCGCTCGCGCCCGGAATCCCCCCCTGTATCACCAGTTTCACCACCAGCACGGCGAACGCGAACGCGGAGAACAGGACGAGGTTGCGGTCGAAGATCCGCCGTCCGGTCTGGTCGCGGAAGAAGAGGTTGAACGCGAGCATGAGCCCCAGCAGCGAGAAGGACGTCGTCTTGGACAGGAGGCTCATCGTGAAGAACACGAGGCAAAGGATGAAATTCCGCTTCCATAGGCCGCCCCGTTCCTCCAGCTCGTTCTTCACGTAGAAGATCATCGTGAGCAGCGTCAGCGTGGTGATCACCAGGTCACTGATGCCCGACACCGTCATGACCGATTTCCCGTAGTTCCCCACCGCGAACTCGAACAGGAGCCCCGACACCACCGCGATGGTCCGGTCGTGGAGCAGCGTGCGCACGAGGAAGTAGACCAGGAACGCGTTGACCGAGTGGACCAGGACATTGAACAGGTAGTAGGCCCTCGCGTCGAGCCCGAAGGCCTGAAATTCCAGGAAGAAGATCAGGTTGGGCAGCGGCTGGAAGGTCTCGTGGAGCCGGGTGGAGAAGAGCTGGCGCCAGTCACCCTCCACCTCCAGCGCCTGGATCAGGTAGTTCCAGTCGTCGCCGTGCCAGAAGGTGTTGTCGCGGACCAGGGCGAAGAAAGTCAGGCCCAGCGCCGTCAGGAGGCCTAAAAATGCAACCTCTCTGATGCGAGTTGTGCGCTTTCGTGGCGTCGGTTCTGTCGGCATGGAGTGTTCGGCGGCCGCGAGTGGTCGGCGTGATGATACGGGGCAGGCGTGCGGGCGTCCAGCGAATTGGCCTGCGGACGGGCCGAAGCTCCCGGGAGTCCCCCGGAACGGCGGCGGTGGCCGTTCACCGGCGGCCGCTTTGCCGGCGGGCGGGGCGAATTTTCGGCTCCCGCGCGCGACTGGAATATTGCTTGCTGTAATTTTTCAGCGGGTGCTATAAGCGAACACGCTTTGCATCGCATGCGCGGTCCGGTGCGCCGCGCACGAAACCCTGAAGAATCGTCTCGAGAAACGTCCACGGAGGACGCGTGTGAGCCAGCTTCGCTTCGGCGCTACCGACTTCGTCTCCACCCGTCCCCTGCTCTTCGGCCTCCTCCACGACGAGACCCTCCGCGGCCGCGTCTGCTTCGAGCCGGCGGCGACCATCGTGGAGTCCTTCGCCCGCGGGCGCTGCGACGCCGCCCTTATCCCGACCATCGAGTACCTGCGCGGAACCGGCCAGTACATGCTCCCGGGCCCGGCCCTGGTGGGACGAAGCGCCCCCGGCGGCGTCATGCTGGTCACACAGAAGCCCGTCGACGAGCTGGAGCGGGTCGCGGTGGGCGAGTTCTGCCGGAATGCCGTCGCCGTGGTGCGCATCGTCCTCGGGGAGAACCACGGCGTCTATCCGGACCTGCTGGTGGAGAAACGGATCGGCGAGGACGACTGGCGCGACCGCTATGACGCCGTGCTCCTCACCGGCGACGCCGCTTTCCGCGAGGCAAACACCGAGAAGATCCAGGGGCTGACCCGCTACAACGTGGCCGAGATGTGGAAGTCGCTCACCAGGACGCCGCTCGTGCACGCGGTGTGGGTCTACGACGACCGCCGGGTCGCCAACGAGATCGCGCTGCTGCTGACCGCATCGCGTGACGAAGGCGCGGGCCGCCTCCCGGCGGTCGCCGAGGAGATCGCGCGGACATCGGGCGTCGACGCGCTGCTGCTCTATGACTTCCTCACGCGGTGCTGGTCCTACGACCTCGGCGACGAGGAGCTGGAAGGAATCCGCATCCTGAACGACTACTCCCGCAAGTACGACCTCATCCGCGACAACCGCCTCCCCGTGGTTGCGCGCGCGGGCTGATTCCCTCCCGAGTCTGTTACGCGCCGCCCCGTTTCGCCTCGCCCGCCGCGATGTGCGCGAGTCGCTGCGGTTCCGGCAGCCGGTAGCGCGTACAGCAGGCGAGCACCAGGCGCCGACTCGAGATGACATCGATTAGATTCCCCGGCGAAACGAACAGCGGCCTGATGCCGTCGCGCGTGCGCAGCACGGCGCCGATGCGCTCGCTGCCGACGTAGAGATTCGCGAAGTCGCCGCGCCGTTCACCAACGGGCCCGTGCTCGCCGACCAGGCGGCTCTTCGCCGAGCCGACCGTCGGGATTCCCGTCCAGAGTCCGACGTGACACGCGAGCCCGAACCCGCGCGGGTGCGCGATCCCCTGGCCGTCGCAGAGGAGCGCGTCGATCGGCGTGCGCACCCGGCGGAGGCAGGCGATCAGCGCGGGGACTTCGCGGAAGGAGAGGTAGCCCGGGACGTACGGAAATGTGAATCGTTTTCGGACCACCCGCGTCTCGATGACCTCGAGCGAGGGAAAGTCCACCACCACCACCGCCGCGACGAGCTGCGCGCCGTCACGGCCCACCGCGATGTCGGCGCCGGCGACGGTTCGGACGGCGCGGAGCGGGAGCGCCGGGAACTCGAGCCGCTCGCGCAATTCGATCTGGAGCGCCTTCGCGCGGGCGATCGAGACCGTCCACGAGTGCAGATTCGCAATCTTCATCGGACTTCGCCGGTGGCGTCACCCCCGTGTCCTGCGGTATGCTGGCAGGACACGTCTATTATAGCGGATCAGAGGGAGGCGGGCATGTCGCACACCGTGCATGATTTCAACGAGTACCGGAAGAAGATGAACGACCGCATCCTCGCGACCGACAACCTGGTCGTGAAG
>DASTOO010000184.1:0-4134 GCA_035762505.1 Candidatus Krumholzibacteriia bacterium | reverse complement strand
CCAGTTGCGCGTCGACGACGAGACGTTCGTGCGCGCCCTGTACGACATGCTCAAGCCGGGCGGCTTCGCGCTCATCTACAATCTCTCGCCCGCGCCGTCGAAGCCCGACGAGCAGTACAAGCACTGGGCCGACGGGCGCTCGCCGTGGCCGCGCGAACTGTACGAGCGCGTGGGGTTCGCAGTGATCGCCTACGACGCCAACGACAGCGAAGCCGCGCGTGCGATGGGCACGGCGCTGGGGTGGGGCGAGCAGATGAGCCTGGAGTCGGACCTGTTCGGGTTGTACACGCTGCTGCGCAGGCCGCAGTAGCTCGTCAGATGCGCATGTCGATCTTGAACTTCTTGCGCAGCTCGTCGATGTACGCCTGGTAGGTGTTGCCGAAGCGATCCTGCTGATACAGCTTGGTGAGATCGTCGATGATCTCCACGAACTCGTAGGGGCGTTCGGCTTCGCGCTCGATGAGCTTCACGATGCGGAAACCGGATGATTCGCGCAGCACCTGGCTCACGTCGCCCGGCTGCATGTCGGTTAGCACGTCGCGGAAGAACTGCGGCAGCTCGGACACGCGCAGCCAGCCCAGGTCGCCGTACTGGTCCGCCGCTGGATCGGTGTTGTAGCGCGCCGCGAGCGAGTCGAACGGCGCACCCGCCTTCAAGTCCTCGTAGATCGTGTTCGCCGAGGCGAACACTTCCTGGATGTCCTCGTCGCTCGGCGCGGAGCGCACCAGAATGTGGCGGATGCGAACCTCGTCGCTCTCGGGGCGTTTGTCCATGAGCTCGATGATGTGATAGCCGTAGACGGTCAGCACGGGCTCGCTGACCTGGCCGATGTCCATCGCCTCCACCGCCTTGGCGAATGCGGGTTCGCGCAGATCCTGCGGCCGCACCCAGCCGAGGTCGCCGCCCAGCGCCCCGCTCGGATCCTCCGATTCCTTCCTGGCCAGCTCGGCGAAGTCCTCGCCGTTGATCACGCGCATGCGGAGCGCGTTCGCCTTCTCGCGCGACGCACTCACGGCGCGGGACGACGACTCGAAGCCGATGAATATCGTCCGCAGATGCACGACTTCCGGGCGCGTGGGCAGCTTGTCCTTGTTGCGTTCGTAGAAACTCCGCAGCTGCTCCTCGGTCACCTCGCCCCGCTCGCGCTGCATGTCCTTCTGCAGCACGCGCTCCACCAGCATGCGGTTGCGAATCTGCGTGCGGTAGAGCTTCTTGAGGTCTTCGAGGGTGAGGGCCTCCGCGGCGAGCTGGCGCTCGAACGCCTCGTCGCCGCCCAGCGCCTTGCGGTTTTCCTCCAGCGTCTTGTTGACCTGCTCTTCGACGTCGGAGAAAGGGACGTCGATGCCGAGCCGCCCCGCTTGCGCGATGACGAGGCGGTCGTCGATCAGGCTCTCGAGGGCCTCCCGGAAGAGCGTCTCCCGCTCGTCGGGCGTGACGCTCGTCGTGCCGCGCTGGAACATGTACTGGCGCACCGCGGTTTCGACGTCGCTCTGGAAGATCGCCTCGTCGTCGACCACCGCGACGATGCGGTCGATCGGCTCGGTCTCGGCGCGCGCGGGAGCGGCCGCGGCCGAAATCACCGCGGCCAGCGCCAGCGCGAACGCGCGCGATCGCCTATTCACCCGGATCACCGCCCATGTCTTCCTCGCCCGTCGTGTCCGGGGCCGCCCTGCGGCGTTCGTCATCGGGTTCGGGGATGGCCCGGCTGAACGACGGGGCCGGCGCCACCACCGCGGCATGCGCGGCCCGGATCGAATCCGCCGCCTCGATGGCGTACTGGAGCCCCGGGTCGACGACTTCGATCTTCGCCCGCGCCGTCAGGGCCGCGAGCAGGCTGTCGTACACGGCCACCCGCTTCCGGAGCAGAAGCTCACGCGAGATCTCGGGCACCACCGTCTCGAACGGCAGCTCGCTCGCCATGGTGCGAACGTCGGTGAGCTTCAGAATGTGATAGCCGAACTCGGACTCGATCACGTCGCTCACCTCGCCGACGCGCATCCGGAACACCACGGACTCGAACTCGGGCAGCATGTTCCCCTTGGAAAGGTACCCGAGATCGCCGCCCGCCCCGGTGTGCCGGTCCACCGACATCTTGCGCGCCACCCAGGAAAAAGGGCGCGTCTCCAGCATGGTGAGCGTTTCCTCGGCGTCCTCGAGCGTGTTGGTGAGAATGTGACTCACGCGCACCTCGAGATTGAACTCGTTGCGATGGGCGCGGTAGAACGCCATCACCTCGTCGCGCGTGACCACCGCCTGTGCCTTCAAGACTTCCTCCACCAGGTGATCGGCCACCAGGTCCTTCTTGTACTGCTCGATCTTGCGGTCGATCTCGTCGGAGACGCCCATGCCGGTGCGCGCCGCCTCCTCGTAGAGGAGTTGCGTCGCCACCCAGCGATCGAAGTAGGTCTTGCGCTCCTCCGCCGTGAGCGCGCCGGTTTCCTCGGTGGGAAGATACGCGTCCAGATCGATCCGGTACAGGGGCTGCCCGTTGACCCGCGCCACCACCGGCCCCGGATCGCGCGCGAGACTGCCGACGTCGCGGCGCTCGCAGCCGGCGGCCGTGAGCGTGGCCGCCAGCAACGCGATAGGGGGCACAAGGCCCCCTATCGTTCGAAGCAATGTCCCCGGACCCTTCGTCATCGGCGGCGACGACGGCCCCTAGTGCCGGTGCCCCGCGTGTTCGTCCGCCGCGGGTGCCGCGGCGGAACGCTCCGTGATCTCGGTCTTCGCCAGGTTCTTCTCGTTGATCTCGATGCCGTACTCTTCCTTCCACTTGGCGAGCAGCTCTTCGAGCCGCTCGTCGCTCTTGATCTCGCGGAGCGCCGCATCGATCCTGTCGCGCGCTTCCTCCAGCGTGAACGTCTTCGCGTCGACGCGCTCGGTCAGCTTGAGAACCATCCAGCCGCGCGCCGTCTGGAACGGCTCCGAGACATCCCCGACCTGCTGCAGCGAGAACCCGACGGCGTCGATCTCCGGCTGCTCTCCCTGTGAGAGCTCCTTGGTCTCGCCCATCGTCTCCTTGGTGTCCTCGTCGATCGAGTAGGCCAGCGCGACCGTGGGGAACGGCTTGCCGGCGCGGATCTCGTTGTGCGCCTGCAGCGCCGTCTCGATATCGCCCGTCAGGACGACGCCGAAACGGCGTTTCTCCGCCGTCCGGAACCGGTCGACGTTGTCGTTGTAGTAGCGCTGGATCTCCGCGGCGGTGACCACGACCTGCTTGTTGACCATTTCTTCGTAGAGGAGATTCACCATGATCTCCTCCTGCTTCGCCTTCATGACCGCCGCGACTTCGGGATCCTCTTCGATCTTCGACTTCTTCACCGCGTCGATGGAGATCTCGTTCATGATGCGCTCGGTCAGGAAGCTGCGGATGGCGCCGTAACGGTATCCCCGCCGCGGCCGGTTGAAGAACGAGGCCTGATCGTAGAAGTCCGAGAAATCCTTGATGCTGATGGATTTCCCCTGGTAGGTCACGAGCGGTTTGTCGTAATCGGCCGGATCGAAGTACAGGAGCGGGTAGACCTCGTCCGAGCGCGACGGCGCGTCCTCGAAGGCGCGGTCCGGCGGGAGCGCGTTGAAGACGATGCCCATGTTGTCGTAGTTCCACTCGACGCCGTAATCGTCGCGCAGCTTGCTGGTGAACTCGTTGAGGGCCACACCCTCCTTGATGGCGCGCAGCCGCTTCCTCATGTCCTCCTGCACTTCCTCAAATGGAAGCTTCTGAACCGGGTCGGAGCGCTTCAGCACCTTGACGATGACCCAGCCCTGCGGGGTGTAGACCGGCTCGGTGATTCCGCCCACGGGGAGCCGGAACAACGGCGTCTGCAGCTCCGGAATCAGCCCGCCGAACGAAGCCGTGACCACACGCCCGCCCTCCGACGCGTCGTCCGACTTGGAGTACCGGCGGCACGCGCTCTCGAAGTCCATTCCACCGGTGAGCGCCGCGTGGGCCTCTTCGGCCTGTCCTTCCGTGTCGGTGAGGATCTGCTTCACGGACAGGGAGACACCCGTGTTGTCGTAGTACTCGCGAAGTTCCTCCTCGCTCACCGTGACCTTGTCGGCCACCTGCTTCTTGAGGTAGGCGATGTTCAGCGACATGCGCTTGAACTGCTCCATGCCCTGGGCGACGGCCGG
>DASTOO010000183.1:0-3343 GCA_035762505.1 Candidatus Krumholzibacteriia bacterium | reverse complement strand
TGGCGCTGCAGCTCGTCTGGTTCTCGATCGGCGCGGCGCGCGGCACCCGGCGGCCCAACACCGTTGTGGGCGGAATCGTGGGCATTGCCGCCGCGTGTCTCGTGCTCAAGCACACCGGCGACACGCGCACGGCGTTCGTCGTGGCGACCGCCGTGTTCTGCGGCCTCCTCGCCGGCGAGGCGGGAGCCGTGATTTCGCGCGGCGCGGGCGAGCTCCGCGAGCGCTGGCTGGTCCGCTTCCGGCTGCCCGACACCCCGGAAGCCGCCGCGCGCGATCTCGCGGTCCGCGTCGTGGTGTCCGCGCTGGTGGTGGCCGTGGTCAACGCGCTGTCCGTGCTGGTGCTGCTCCCCATCGCCGCCGGGCTCACCGATCTCCTCACCGGCCGCCTCGGCGCGCCGGCCGCGGGGGCCGGGCTGTGGCTGGCCGCACTCCCCGCCGTCGCGATCGTGACCATCTTCGCGGCCTTCGGCAATCGGGCGCTGGGCCGGTACGCCGCCCTGGGATTCCTCGTGGCGCTCGCTCTGGTGTGGCTGGCATGAGCGGGCGCCTGCAACGCGGGGACCTCCTGCGGGTGTTCGCCCGGCTCCTGTTCATCCAGGCGACGCTCCATCGCCGGGGCATGCAGAATCTCGGGGTGCTGCACGCGCTCGACGCGGCGGCTCCTCGCTTATCGCCGAACGGGAACGGCCTGCTCGCCCGCCACACGGAATATTTCAACACGAATCCCAACACGGCCCCGCTGGTGGTGGGCGGGGTTCTGCGCATCGAGGACGACGGAGAGGCGGGCGCACGGGCCTCCGTCTCCCGCTTCAAGCAGGCGGCCGGCAGCGCCCTGGCCGCGATGGGTGACATGCTGTTCGTGGGCGCTCTCAAGCCCCTTGCGTTGACTTTGGCCTGCCTGTCTGCTATATACAGTTTTTTTCCGGGGTTACTGGCGGTCCTCCTGCTGTACAATGCCGTGGTCATTGCATCCCGCTACTGGGGAGTCTCCTTCGGATACTCCCGGGGGTGGGGAGTGGTCGACACGTTCTCCGGACACGGCGTCCAACGCCTGCTCGGAATCGCTCGCGGCGCGGCTGCGTTCGCGGGCGGGGTGCTGGTCGCGATTCTGATCGCGCGCGTTCGCGGCGAGGGAGTGTCCGTCGTCGCGGCGGGCGGCGGCGTTGCCGTGGTTGTTTTCCTGGCGTCGCGCCGGATCCCCGCACCGTGGGTGGCAGCTGCCCTCTTTCCGCTGTCCTGGGCAGTCGCGTTGATCCTGAAGTAGGCGTCGAAACGTATGGTCGAGTTCACGAAACAGGTGGGCAACAAGATCGGCCTGCACCTTCGCGCCGCGGGTGAGTTCGTCAAGGTGGCCGCACAGTACAACAGCGATATCCGCGTGTACCACAACGACAAGTTCGCCAACGGAAAGAGCATTCTCGGGCTCGCCAGTCTCGCCGCCGCCAGGGGCGCCCTCATACGGGTCGAGATCGAAGGTCCGGACGAAGCCGCCGCACAAAAGGCCCTCGAGGCCCTCTTCGACGCGAAATTTTACGAGGATTGATCCGGGCGCGCCCGCGGGACGCGTACCGGCCGGATGGCGCCGCCACGACGCGGGCCATCGCGGGGAACCGCCTGACCATGTCACGCAGCAGACTCGACAAGGTGAACGGCCCGACCAACGGCCAGAACCACGCGAAGCCCGAGCTTGAGCGTCGCGGGATTTCTGCGTCGCCGGGCATCGTCATCGGCGCGGCCTTCGTCCGTGACGGCGAGCGCATCAAGGTGCCGCGCCGGACGGTGGATGCGGCCGCGGTGGATGCGGAGGTGGCGCGCTTCGACCGCGCCCTCACCGCGACCGCCCGCGAGATCCGCGCGTTCAAGGCGGACATCGCCAAGAAGATGGGCGAAGAGCACGCGCGCATCTTCGACGCCCATCTCCTCATCCTGGACGACGCCATGCTCACCGAGGAAACCCGCGCGCTGATCCGCTCCAGCCTCCTCGATGCCGCGGCGGCGTTCGAGACGGTGATCGACCGCGTGATCGACTCCATCGGGGGAATCGAGGACGAGTACCTCAAGGAGCGCACCATCGACGTGCGCGACGTCAAGAAACGCGTCATCCAGCAGCTCGTCGGCGCGGACCGGCGCGCCGCCAACCGCCCCGGGGAGCCCAGCGTCATCGTGGCGCACGACCTCGCCCCGAGCGACACCGCCCAGCTGGACCGCCACACCGTGCTCGCCTACGTGACCGACCTCGGCGGCCGCACGTCGCACACCGCCATCATCGCGCGGTCACAGGGTGTCCCCGCCGTGGTGGGGCTCGAGAACCTGGTCGACAACGTCGAAACCGGCGACACCGTGATCGTGGACGGCAACACCGGCACGGTGGTGGTGAACCCGTCGCCGGCCACCGTCGACACCTACCGGCAGGAGATCGAGCGTTTCCGGCAGCTCGAGGAGCAGCTCCTCACACTCACCGGCTATCCCGCCCAGACGCTGGACGGGCGGGCGTTCACGCTGTGCGCCAACATCGATTCGCCCGCCGAGGTGGAGTCGGCGGTCGACCACGGCGGCCAGGGAGTGGGGCTGTTCCGGACGGAGTACTACTTCATCTCGCAGGATTACCTGCCGACGGAGGAGGAGCAGTACAAGGTCTACCGCCAGGTGGCGGAGAAGATGGAGGGCAAGCCGGTTGTCATCCGGACCCTCGACATCGGGGGCGACAAGATCGCCGGCTACCTGCACCGCTCCCCGGAGCTCAACCCGTTCCTGGGCTGGCGCGGCATCCGCTTTTGCCTCACGCGCAAGGACATCTTCAAGACCCAGCTGCGCGCGATCTACCGCGCGAGCGCGCACGGCCACGTGAAGATCATGTTCCCGATGATCTCCCAGGTGGAGGAGATCCTGCGGGCCCGGGAGATCTGCGAGGAGGTGCGCGCGGACCTGAAGCGGGAGCGCTACCCGATCGCCGCCGACGTTCCCCTCGGCATGATGGTGGAGACACCGTCGGCGGTGGCGCTGGCGGACCACTTTGCCCGCGAGGTGGCGTTCTTCTCGATCGGCACCAACGACCTCATCCAGTACACGATGGCGGTGGACCGCGGGAATTCCAAGATCGCTCACCTGTATCAGCACCTGCACCCGAGCATCCTGCGGCTCCTGCGCATCACGGTGGAGGCGGCGCGGCGGCGGAAGGTCCACGTGTCCGTGTGCGGCGAGATGGCAGGCGACCCGCTGGCGGTTCCCATTCTGATCGGCCTCGGGATCGACGAGTTCAGCGTGAGCCCCAACATGATTCCGGAAGTGAAGCGCATCATCCGCTCGGTGACGTTCGACTCCTGCCGCGCCCTCGTGCGCCGCG
>DASTOO010000182.1:0-3012 GCA_035762505.1 Candidatus Krumholzibacteriia bacterium | reverse complement strand
CTTTCGGAGATGCGTCCCCGCAAGAGGAGCGCCGCGCCGGCCGGAACGAAGGTGAAGGTGAGGACCAGCGCGGCGGAGAGCGCGAGCAGGACGGTCAGCGCCATCGGCTTGAACATCTTTCCTTCGATCCCGCCCAGCGTGAGGATCGGGAGGTACACGATCATGATGATGACGACGCCGAACAGCGTCGGTCGCGCGACTTCACGGGCGCTCTCGAACGCCTCGCGCAGCCGTTCGTCGTGCGTCAGCAGCCGGCCCAGCTCGTGCTGGCGTCCGGCAAAGCGCCGCACGATGTTCTCCGTCATGACGACCGCGCCGTCAACGATGATCCCGAAGTCGATCGCGCCCAGGCTCATCAGGTTCCCGCTGATGCGGTTGCCGACCATGCCGGTGACGGCGAACAGCATTGCGAGCGGAATGGTGAGTGCCACAAGGAGTGCCGCGCGGGCGTTTCCCAGCAGCAGAAAGAGCACGATGATCACGAGAATGGCCCCGTAGGTGAGGTTCTCGCGCACGGTATGCAAGGTCGCGTTCACGAGCCGGGTGCGGTCGTAGACGGTGCGGATCGTGATTCCCGGCGGCAGTGTTTCCTCCACCTGGTCGATCCGAGCAGCCACCCGCGCGGACACCGTGCGGCTGTTCTCTCCCATCAGCATGAACACGGTGCCTATCACGACCTCCTCGCCGTTCTCGGTCGCCGCGCCGGTGCGCAGTTCGTCGCCGGGGCCGACCGTGGCGAGGTCGCCGACGCGCACGGGGGTGCCGTCCTCGACGCCCACCAGGATTCGTTCCACCTCGTCCATGCTGGTCACGATGCCGGGAACGCGCACTAGGTACTGCTCGCCGATGTGCTCGATGTAGCCCGCGCCCGCGTTCGCGTTGTTGGCCGCGATGGCGTCGAGGACGTCGCGGAAGGTGAGCCCGTGGGCCACCAGCTTCTGCGCATCGGGCGTCACGTGGTACTGCTTCACGAAGCCGCCGAGCGAGTTGACCTCCGTCACGCCGGGAACGGTGCGCAGCTGCGGCTTCACGATCCAGTCCTGCACCTCGCGCAGATCGGTGGGGGTGTACGGGGTTCCGTCGGCGCGCGTCGCGCCGGGAGCCGCTTCCACCGTCCACATGTAGATCTCGCCGAGCCCCGTCGCGATGGGCCCCATCGCCGGGGTATCGGCGCCGGACGGGAGGTCCTCGGACGCTTCCCGCAGCCGCTCCCCCACGAGCTGGCGGGCGAAGTAGATGTCGACGTCGTCGTCGAAGACGAGCGTCAACTGCGAGAGCCCGTAGCGCGACAGGGAGCGCATGTGGTTCATCCCCGGAATGCCGCCCATCGCCAGCTCGACGCGCGCGGTCACCTGCATCTCGACCTCGAGCGGGGACATGCCGGGGGCGGTCGTGTTGACCTGGACCTGGACGTTGGTGATGTCCGGCACCGCGTCGATGGGGAGCCGCCCGAAGTTGTAGATGCCGAGAACCGCCATCGCGATCGTGCTCATCACGACGAGCCCCCGGTAGCGGACCGACCCCTGGATGATTCGTTCCAGCATCACTCCACTCCTAGTGCGAGTGCTCGGCCTGCGACTTGCCGAGATCCGCTTTGAAGATGAAACTCCCGCGCGCCACGAACTCCTCGCCCGGCCGGAGCCCCTCTTCCACCGCGACCATGCCGCCGCCGCGCAGCCCCAGGGTCACGGAGCGCGGGACGAAGCCCGCGCCGTCGCGCACGAACACCACCGGGGTTCCGTCGACGGTCTGGACGGCCTCGTCCGGGACGACGACGCTTCCGCCCGACTCCGCGACGGTGATGTGGGCGGTGACGAAGAGCCCGGGCTGCCAGCGCCCGTCCGGATTGGGAAGCACGAGCCGGGCGATTCCCGTGCGCGTGCTTTCTCCGACCAGCGGTCCCACGTAGTCGATCTTGCCGCTCGCCGTGTCATCCAGGCCCGGGGACGTGATGCGCACGCGCTGTCCGGGGCGCACGTCCGCCAGGAAGCGCGCGTAGACGCTCACGCTGACCCATACCGTCGAGAGATCGGCGACGACGAACACGTCGGCGTCGTCCCGCACGAACTCGCCGAGCGTCAGGTGCTTTTCGATCACCGAGCCTGCGATCATCGACGTGACCTCGTAGGGGGCGACGCTGACGTTGCTCTGGATCACCGCCAGAACCTCGCCGGCGCGCACACTATCGCCCAGGCGCTTGTGCACCTGCTGGACGACCCCGGGGAAGCGCGGGACGATATGCGCCACGCGTTCCGCGTTGAGGACGATCTCTCCCGGGAGGTCGATCTCCGTGTGCACGACGCCGATCGCCGCCTTCTCCACCACGACCTCGTTGCTGGCGAGTGCTTCGTCGCTCAGGACGAGCGCTTCCTCCCCGTGGTGGTCGCTGTGGCCGTCCGGGCCGTGATCGTCGTGGTGGGCCGCCTCCCCGGCATGGTCGGCGGCTGACTCGTTCGCCGCATCGGGTCCGCACGCCCCGCCGGCGAGCATCAGGATCACGAAGGCGATCAGTGCGTGCGGGGCGGCACGGCGGCCGCGGAGCGTTTCCTCCGGCAGGTTACTCATGGCTCATCTCCTCGATCGTCATGCCCGTGAGTGCTTCGATGGCGATGACCTCCGCGGCGATCGCGCGCCGCGTGTCGTTCTGCTCCTGCTGCACCGCGACCAGCGCGCGCTGCACTTCCAGGAGATCCGGATACGACACGCTTCCCAGCTGGTATGCGGTTCTGAGTCCCTCCGCGGCGGACTGCAGCTCCGGAATGACTTCGCCGTCGACCTGCGCGAGCTGGACGAGGAGGAGGTCGAGCGTTTCCAGGCGAACCGCCACATCGGAGCTGACCTCCGCCCGCAGGCGCGACGCCGCCAGCTCCGCCGCGCGCACCCGCGCGTCCGCGGCGCGAGCCGCGTCGCGGCGGCGGTCCCACAGCGGCAACGGCATCGACAGCCCGACGAGGAACGGGCCCGCGTCGTCGACCTCCACGCGGCGCACGCCGACGCTCGCGCTGAGCGGCG
>DASTOO010000181.1:0-13873 GCA_035762505.1 Candidatus Krumholzibacteriia bacterium | reverse complement strand
CCCCGCAGGACGAGCGCGCGCTCGCGGGGCTCGTCCGCTGTCTGGAGGCCACCGGTGACTACGACGAGGCCGCGCGCGTGCGGGCCCGCATACAGTCTCGTTAGTTCAAGCCGTGTATGAAGTTGCGGTGCCGGTCGCGTGCGTTGACCGCGCCGGGCCATCCTGCTACGATCACGACGCTTCAATCGATATTCCCC
The DNA here is from genome assembly GCA_035762505.1 of Candidatus Krumholzibacteriia bacterium. Lineage (GTDB taxonomy): Bacteria > Krumholzibacteriota > Krumholzibacteriia > WVZY01 > JAKEHA01 > JAKEHA01. Next base: position 13,676 of record DASTOO010000181.1, on the reverse strand, counting down.
GGAGGTCAGTCGAGGAATGAAGGACAACTCGGGACCCGTCGTGCTGGTGGCGATCGGCCTGGCGCTGTGCGGCTGGTTCGTCGGCCGCGGGTTCACCAACGCCCGTACCGCGGACCGGTACGTCTCGGTGAAGGGTGTCGCGGAGCGCGATGTCCGCGCCGACATGGCGCTGTGGCCGATCCGCTTCACTTCCACCGACGACAACCTCGCGCGCGCGCAGCAGAAATTCGACGAGTCACGGCGGGCGGTGACGGAGTTTCTCGGAAAGCACGGCATCGACGCCGCGCGTATCGAGCTGCAGAACTTCGACGTGACGGACGTGCTCGCCAATCCCTACCGCGGGCCGGGCGAGATCACCAGCCGCTACATCATTTCGGGAACGCTGATGGTTCGCGTCGATGACCCGGCGCTCGTGGCGACGGCCAGCCAGGACCTCGGGTCGCTGGTGTCCGCGGGCGTCGTGTTCTCCTCGCAGGGGGGGTATGCGTCCGGCCCGACGTTCCTGTACACCAAACTGAACCACCTCAAGCCGGAGATGATCGCGGAAGCGACCGCGAGCGCGCGCGAGGCGGCGGAGCAGTTCGCCAAGGATTCGGGGAGCGGCCTGGGGGGCATCCGCCAGGCGAACCAGGGGGTGTTCCAGATCCTCCCGCGCGACCGCGCGCCGGGGGTCATGGAGGAGTCGCAGATCAACAAGACAGTCCGCGTCGTCTCGACGGTGGAGTACTCGCTCGAGGATTGAGCGGCGCAAGCATGAAGGGAGTGTTCATCAACATGAAGAAGTTCGTTCTATCGACGTGTGTCATGGGTCTGCTGGTAATGGGTGCCGTCCCGGCGGACGCGGCCAAGTGGGCCGGGTTCAAGGGCGGCGTCAACATGGCGGACGTCAGCGGCGACGATGTCGAAGCCCTCGTCGGCGACACCGAGATGCGCAACGGGTTCTCCGGCGGGGCGTTCTTCGGCGTGGGAATCGGCGAGCAGTTCGGCGTCCAGATCGAGGGCCTGTACGTCATGAAGGGAGCGAAGGCGGATGACGCGGGCACCGAGGTGACCCTCAAGACCGATTACATCGAGTTTCCTATCCTCTTCGTGGCGAAGCTCCCGGCCGGCGACAAGTTGAATTTCAACCTGTTCGGTGGTCCAACTCTTGGCTTCAACATCAAGGCGGAGGTCGAGGAAGGCGGCGTGACCACGGACATCAAGGACGACACCAAGAGCTTCGAGTTCGGCGCCGCAATCGGGGCCGGGTTCGAGTACATGCTCGAGTCTTTCTCGATCATCGCGGATGTTCGCTACTCGCTCGGCGCGAGCAGTATCCTCGAGGACGTCGGCGGGGAATCGATCGACGCGAAGAACCGCGGCATCGGCATCATGGCCGGCGTCTCGTTCCCGATCGGAAGCAACTAGCGGCGAGCGGCCGCGCACTCTTTCCGGAGGAGCAACTTCATGAAGCCGCTTGCTTTCATTATGGTTGTCGCGCTGCTGGCGGGGCCCTTCGCGGGCCCCGCCGCGGCGCAGACGACCTGGAGCATCGGATTCAAGGGCGGAGTCTCGCTCGCGGATTTCGGCGGTGACGACATCGACTCCGACGCGACCGAGGCGAGAACGGCCTTCGCCGGCGGTTTCTTTGCGCAGGCCGACGTGGCGAAGAACTTCGGCGTTCGAGTCGAAGGGCTCTATCACATGAGAGGCGCTGTCGGTGAGACCGACGACCTGGACGGGTCGATCAAGCTCGACTACATCGAGTTTCCAATCCTGCTGCTGGGGCAGGTTCCGGCGACGGAGACGGTGACGTTGAGTGCGTTCGCCGGACCGGTTCTCGCGGTCAATGCCAAGGCTGACGCCGAAGGCTCCTCGGGCGGGTTCTCGGCAACCGTCGACATCCAGGATTACGTCTCGTCCTTCGAGTTCGCGATGGCCTTCGGGCTCGGCGTGGTGGTCGATGCCGGTTCGGTCCGCATTATCTTCGACGGCCGGTATCAGCTCGGCCTGACTACCGTCGATGACGGCCTTGGAGAATTGCTCGGCGCGCCAGACGAGCTCGACATCAAGAATCAAGGGTGGGTGTTCATGGCCGGCGTTGGATTTCCCGTCGGGGGCGATTAGTCCGGCCAGCATCCATCGGGCCCCCCGGGGGCCCCGATGGAAATCCGCGCGAAACTCGTTCCAACCATTCGCGTATTATCATCGTCCTATCAGCCATGGCCGGGCCCCCGCCGCCCGGACGATTGGCCGCCCGTCGCCCCGGAGCCCACCGAGCATCCGTCCGTCGGCCGGCCGGTTCCTTATCACAAGCAGGTTGTCCGTATGTTCCCGACCCCGCGCCGTAGACTGCTCTATTCGATTCTGATCAAAGCACTTGTGGCGGCCGCCTTCCTCCCCGCGCTGGCGGGTTGCGGGAAGAACGGGAGCGCGCAGCAGGCCCAGGGCGGCGGTCCGGGGGGCGGCGCGAACAAGGAAGCCCCGGTTCCGGTGGCGGTCGCGGCCGCGACCACCGGCGAAATCGCGAGCTACTACACCGCCACGGCCACCCTCGCCGCCGAGAAGGAGGCGCAGATGCTCTCCCGGGTCTCGGGTGTCGTGTCGAAGCTCCTCTGCGAGGAGGGGGACGTCGTTGCGGAAGGGGCGGAGCTCCTTCTCGTCGACAACGACGAGTACCGTTACCGCCACGAGCAGGCGGTGGCCGATCGCGCCGACCTCGAGGCCAGGGTGGCGCGCCTCGAGAAGATGCGCGAGCAGGACCTCGTCTCGGCCGAAGAGTTCGAGACGCTCTCGAACGACCTCGCTGCGGCCAAGGCGGCCGAGGGCATGGCGCAGCTCAATCTATCCTATACGCGCGTCACGGCTCCGTTCTCCGGCCGCATCGTCACGCGCAACATCAACGTGGGGCAGACCATCAACGTGGGCACTCCGCTGTTCGTCATATCCGACTTCACACCGCTCCTCGCGCGCGTGCACGTGCCCGCCAAGGAGTTCCACAAGCTCGAGCCGAACCAGCCCGTCGACCTGACGCTGGAGAGCAACGGGACGCGGCTGCGCGGGCGCATCAAGCTCGTGAGCCCCACCATCGATCCGTCCAGCGGCACCATCAAGGTCACCATCGAAATCCCGACGTTCCCGGCCGGGGTACGCCCCGGTGACTTTGCGCAGGTGAGCATCGTCACCGAGCGGCGCATGGGCCGCACGCTCATCCCGAAGGTGGCGCTGGTGAACGATCGCGGGGAGCAGGTCGTGTACGTTTCGGCGGACAGCACCGCCGAGCGGCGCGTGGTCGAGATCGGATTCCAGGACGACAACAACGCCGAGATCGTCAACGGCGTCAGCGCCGGCGAGGCGATCGTCGTCAAGGGTCAGCGTACGCTCAAGCACGGGTCCGCGATCAAGATTCTGGACGACGCCGAGGCGACGCAGGTTTCCGACACTGCGGGCACGCGGGCAGGCTCCTGATGCGCGGCCTGATCGCCATGGCGGTCAGACGACGCGTCACCGTCGTCATGGCCGCGTTCGCCGTTTCCGCGTTCGGGATCGTCGGCTACCAGCGGCTGCCGATCGAGCTGTTTCCGGACATCTCCTATCCGTCCATCACCATCCAGACCGACTTCCCGGACACGGCGCCGCAGGAAGTGGAGAACCTGGTCACGCGGCCGGTGGAGGAGGTCGTCGGCGTCCTGCGCGGCCTCAAGTCCATCCACTCGGTCTCGCGGCCGGGCGTTTCCGAGGTCACGCTCGAGTTCGACTGGGACTCCGACATGGACATGCTCTCCATGGAGGTGCGCGAGAAACTCGACCGGCTGATCCTCCCCGACGAGGCGGAATCTCCCATCGTCCTGCGCTACGACCCGTCGCTGGACCCCATCCTGCGCATCGCGCTCTCCGGCACCGGCGGGCTCAACGACATGCGCAACCTGGCCGAGCGCAAGATCAAGCTCGACCTGGAGACGATCAAGGGCGTCGCGGCGGCGCAGGTGAAGGGCGGCCTCGAGGACGAGATCCAGATTGACGTGGATCAGGAACGCCTGGCGGCGCTCGGCATCCCCCTCGACCAGGTGCGCGAGGCGGTGGGTGTGTCCAACGTGAACCTGCCGGGCGGCTCGCTGCGGGGGCGGGATTCGCACTTCATCATCAGAACGCTGAACGAGTTCGACACCGTCGAGGAGATCGGTTCGGTGATCATCGCGGAGCGCGACGGCGCCGCCGTGCGCCTGCGCGACGTGGCGAAGGTGAGCATGGGCGCGAAGGAGCGCGAGGAGATCACGCGCGTCAACGGCCAGGAATGCGTGGAGATCGCCGCCTTCAAGGAGGGCGACGCCAACACGGTCACGGTGGCGCGCCTGCTGCGCCAGCGCATGGACGAGTGGAAGGGCAAGCTGCCCGAGGGCTACCAGCTCACGGTGATGTTCGACCAGTCTAACTTCATCGAGCAGTCCATCAACGAGGTGCGCAGCTCCGCCGTCATCGGCGGCATCCTCGCCGTCATCGTGCTTTTCCTGTTCCTGCGGGAATTGAGAAGCACGCTCATCATCGCGCTGTCGATCCCGATCTCGGTGATCGCCACCTTCATGCTCATGTACCGGCTCGACATCTCGCTGAACGTCATGTCCCTCGGCGGATTGACGCTCGGGGTCGGCATGCTGGTCGACAACTCGATCGTGGTGCTCGAGTCGATCTTCCGCAAGAAGAAGGCCGGTCTCCCGCTCGGCCGCGCGGCGCTGGAAGGCGCCGATGAAGTCGGCGCGGCGGTGGCGGCATCCACCGCCACCACTGTGGCCGTCTTTCTCCCGATCGTGTTCGTGGAGGGGATCGCCGGCCAGTTGTTTCGCGACCAGGCCATGACCGTGAGCATCAGCCTGATCGCCTCACTCGCGCTGGCGCTGACGCTGATTCCGATGTTGAGCGCGCTCGGCAAGCCGGTGCGCAAGGCTGATCTGGACGGACCGCCCGTCGTCACGCGGGATAGCGGCGAGGAAGCCCGCGGGCAGCTCACCCTGGGCGTGTTCTCGCGCGGCTACGACCGTCTCGTGCGGGGCGCGGTGCGGCGCCCGCGGACGACGCTGGCGGTCGCGTTCGGCCTCTTCGCGCTGTCGATCGTCTCGGTCCGCTTCATCGGCTCGGAGTTGATACCGCCGCTCACCGAGGGCGAGTTCTTCTTCGAGGTGAAGCTCCCCGAGGGCAGCTCGCTCGCGGCCACCGACCGCGTCGTGCGGGAGATCGAGCGCGCGGCGGATGCCGACGAACGCGTCGATCACAGCTATGCCCGCATCGGCAGCCGCCTGGTGTCGGGCGGCATGTCGGTGAACGCGCTGGGCGAGCACTTCGGCCAGGTCAACGTCGCGCTCAAGAACAAGTCGGACGAGGCCGTCGAGGCGGTGGTGGTGGAAGAGTTGCGTGGCCGCCTCGACACCATGCCGGACGTCGTCGCCAAGTTCGGCCGCCCCTCCTATTTCAGCCTGAAGACGCCGGTGGAGGTCATCCTCTACGGCGAGGACCTCGAGCTGCTGCGCGACTACTCGCTCGACCTGTCGCGGTCGCTCGAGTCGGTGCCGGGGCTGGTCGACGTCCGCTCCTCGCTGGAAGCGGGGAACCCCGAGCTGCAGGTCGTCTTCAACCGCGACCGCGTGGCGGCGCTCGGGCTGGACCTGGGCACGCTCTCCTCGACGCTGCAGGGACGCGTGCAGGGCGTGGTGCCGACCCGATACAAGGAGTCCGACCGGCAGATCGACGTCCGCATCCGCAACCAGGAGTCCGACCGCACGTCGGTCGCGGACGTGCGCAACCTCGTGCTCCCCGCGGCGGACGGGTCCGCGATCCGGCTCACCGCCGTGGCCGACGTATTCGTCGACGAGGGGCCCGCCGAGATCCACCGCCTGCAGCAGCAACGCGCCGCGGTGGTGAGTGCCAACCTCGAGAACCGCAGCCTCGGTTCCGCGGTGGCCGCGGTCCGCTCCGCGCTGGCGGCCACCCCGCCGCCCACCGGGATCACGTCGGAAATCGGGGGACAGAACGCCGAGATGCAGGTGTCGTTCGCCAGCCTGCGCTTCGCCATCGTCCTCGCGATCTTCCTCGTGTACCTGGTGATGGCGGCGACCTTCGAGTCCTTCATCCATCCCTTCATCGTGCTGTTCACGATTCCGCTGGCACTGGTGGGCGCCGTGGTCGGACTGCTGGTGACGCGGACCGTGATCAGTGTCATGGTTCTGATCGGCGCGGTGCTGCTGGTGGGCATCGTGGTGAACAACGCCATCGTGCTCATCGATTCCATAAACCGGCTGCGCCGCCTGGGGCACGAGAAGGTGGACGCGGTGGTGCGGGCCGGGCATATCCGCCTGCGTCCCATTCTGATGACGACGCTCACGACGGTGCTCGGTCTCATTCCGATGGCCATCGCGTGGGGCGAGGGCGCGGAGTTGCGCGCGCCGCTCGCGATCACGGTCCTCTTCGGCCTTGCGATCAGCACGGTTCTGACCCTGGTCGTGATTCCCGCGGCCTACGTCGCGGTGCCTTCGAAGGTAACGGTGGAAGCGACGGATTGAAACCCGAACGAGGTGTGAGATGACACTCCCCGAGATTGCCATAAAGCGTCACGTGACGACGCTCATGATCATCGTGAGTCTCGTGGTGATGGGCTCCGTCGCGGTGTTCCGCCTGCCGCTCGCGTTCCTGCCGGACTTCGAGCAGCCCTTGCTGTTCATCCAGCTGCCGTATCAGAACGCGTCTCCCGCCCAGGTGGAGCGTCTCGTGGTGCGCCCGGTGGAGGAGGCCCTGGGCTCGGTGGGCGGGCTGCGCAACATGTGGTCGCACATCAACGACCAGGGCGCAACCATCGGCATGGACTTCGCCTGGTCGCAGAACATGAAGGTGGCGCGCACCGAGGTGTGGGAGAAGATCGACCGGACGCGCCGCGATCTGCCCGACGACATGGGCGACATCCAGGTGTCCAACAACTGGGATGCGCGCGAGGCGGACATGCCGATCATCGAGGGACGCCTCTCGTCCAAGCGCGACCTGAGCGAGAGCTGGGATCTGCTGGAGCGCCGCATCGTGAAACCGCTGGAGCGCATTCCCGGGGTGGCCGGGGTACGGCTGGACGGCGTCAACCCGCGCGAGGTCCGCATCAACCTGAACGTCGCCAGCCTGGAAGGCCACGGCATGGACGTGCGCAACGTCATCGACTTGCTGCAGAGCTCCAACTTCGACCAGTCGCTCGGCAAGGTGACCGACGGCGACTCCCGCTGGTCGTTGCGCACGGTGGGGACGTTCGCCACGGTGAAGGACATCGAGAACTTCCCGATCCGCGAGGACGGCCTGCGCCTGCGCGACGTGGCCGACGTTCGCTACGAGGAGCCCCCGCTCGAGTACGGGCGGCATCTGGACGGCGACTTCGCGATCGGCGTCACCATTACCCAGGAGTCGAAGGCCAACACCGTCGAAGTGTGCGACGCCGTCGACAGGCGCATCGCCGAGATGAACAGCGATCCCGAGCTGGAGGGCGTCAATTTCCTCACCTGGTTCAGCCAGGGCAAGGAGATCAAGGGGGCGCTGCGGGACCTGCTCTACACCGGCATCTTCGGCGCGATCCTCGCCGCCCTCACGCTCTATCTGTTCCTGCGCCGCGTCTCCACGACGCTGGTATCGGTGGCCTGCATTCCGTTCTCGCTCATCGTGGCGTGCGGGTTCATCTGGGCGCGGGGCGGGTCCATGAACACCCTGGCCCTCCTCGGCCTCATCGTGGCCATCGGCATGCTGGTGGACAACGCCGTGGTGGTGATCGAGAACATATTCCGGCACCAGGAGATGGGCGAAGACACCCGCAAGGCCACCCGGCAGGGCGCCGCCGAGGTGTCGGTGGCGGTGACGGCCGCCACCCTTACGTCGGTGATCGTGTTCCTTCCGCTCATCTTCAACAAGCCCAGCGAGATGAATCTCTATCTCAAGGAACTGGGCGTCAGCGTCTGCATCGTGATCCTGGCCTCCCTGTTCATCAGCCAGACGCTGATTCCGCTCGCGACGTCGTGGTTCATCCGCTCGAGACCGCGGCCGAAGGCGCGCCTGATGCTGAAGACGGAGGCGGTCTACAATCGCCTGCTCGTGTTCAACCTGCGGCATCGCTGGCTCGCGCCCGTCATTCTCCTCGCGACACTCGGGTCCGCCTACTTTCCGTTCACCAAGGTGGACAAGAACTTCGACACGAGCGAGAGCGAGCTCTTCGTACAGGTGAACTACGACTTCAGCGAGAACCTGAGTCTGGAGCGCAAGGAGGACTTCGTCAACCTCCTGGAAGCGGCTCTGGAGCCGCACCGCGAGGAACTGATGGCGCGCTCCATCTACAGCTTCTGGAGCGACGGCTGGACCATGACGCGCGTATACCTCAAAGAGGGCGAGGCCAACGAGGAGAACATCGCCGAGGTTCGCAAGCGGCTGCGTGCGGTGCTGCCCGAGATCGCGGGCACCAAGTTCGAGGTCATGGAGAACAACCAGTTCTGGCGCAACGATCGCGGCAAGCGTGTCGCGCTGCAGATCGTGGGTGAGGACTCGGATATCCTGGCGGAGATCGGCGAGGAGGCCAAGCGGCGCATGGAGGACATCCCCGGGCTGATCGATCCCTTCGCCGGTGGATGGGGTGGCGACCGCGAGGGGCGGGAGGAGATCCACGTGGAAATCGACCGCGACATGGCGTCGCGGCTCGGCGTCTCGCCCATGCAGCCGGCGCAGGTGGTGGGGCTCACCTACCGCGGCCAGCGCCTGCAGCGCTTCCGCACGGCGGACGGCGAGCGCGAGATGCGCGTGACGCTGGACGAGGAGGAGACGGAGTCCGTCGCCCAGCTGCGCAATCTTCCCCTGTGGACGGCCGAAGGGGAGAAGATCCCGCTCGCGTCGGTCGCCTCCTTCACGCAGAAGCAGGGACCCACGGACATCAACCGCGACAACCGGCTCACCAGCCTCTGGTGCGGCGCGCGCTTCGAAGAGGGGACGCGCGAGGAGTACATCCCGCTCGTGACGGCGGCGATGAACGGCATCCAGATGCCGTACGGGTACTCGTGGACGTTCGGGCGCTGGGAGGAACGCCGCAAGGAGAAGACGCAGGAGTTCGTCACCAACCTGCTCCTCGCGTTGCTGCTGATCTTCGTCGTGATGGCGTCGATCTTCGAATCCGCGCGCCAGGCGCTGACGCTTCTCCTGTCGCTGCCGTTCGCGCTGGCGGGGGCGTTCTGGACCCTGTACATCAGCGGCACCGACTTCGACCAGCCCGCGGCGGTTGGGCTCCTGCTGCTGATCGGTACGGTCGTCAACAACGGCATCGTCATGCTCGCGCACGTCAATCACTACCGCGGTCAGGGCATGCCGCGCCACGAAGCGATGCTGCTCGGATGCCGGGAGCGCCTGCGGCCCATCATGATGACGGCGCTGACCACGCTGGTGTCGCTCGTCCCGATGATCGTGCAGAAACCGTCGCTCGGCGGCGTGTACTACTACTCGATGGCGCTGGTCATCATGGGCGGCCTGCTGCTCTCGACGTTCCTGACGCTGATTCTGCTCCCGACCAACTCGACGCTGGTCGAGGACGGAACCAACTGGGTCGTCCGCATGTTGAAGCGGCTCCTCGTTCTCATTCGCGTCCGCAAGCCCGGGGAGGCGCTGGCCGACTGACGGCGCCCTGCGAGGTGCACGCCCCTGGAAGCGCCCGGTGTCGCCGTCTCGGGATGCGACGCCGGGCGCTTTTGACTTCCCGCGGGACGGTCTGGTAGTTTCCCCCGACCATGTCGAGATCCCGTTCCATCATGCGCGACCTGCTCGACGCCGTCCGCGGCACCGAGCAGGACTACACCCAGGGCAGCATCCGCCGCGCGGTCGTGCTTCTCGCCATTCCCATGATCCTGGAGATGGCGATGGAGTCCGTCTTCGCGGTGGTGGACGTGTTCTTCGTCGCGTCGCTGGGTGCCTCCGCCGTTGCGACGGTCGGCATCACCGAGTCGATTCTGACGCTCGTCTACGCGGTCGCCATCGGCCTCGCCATGGGGACGACGGCGATGGTGGCGCGCCGCATCGGCGAGAAGGACCCGCGCGAGGCCGCGGCCACGGCGGTGCAGGCCGTTATCGTGGGCATGGTGGGCTCCATCCCTGTCGCGGTGGTGGGGATCTTCTTCGCGAAGAAGGTGCTCGCGCTGATGGGGGCGGACGCGTGGAGCATCGAACACGGGTATCGCTACACGGTCTGGATGCTCGGCGGCAACGCCGTGATCATGCTGATCTTCATCTGTAACGCGATTTTCCGGGGCGCGGGCGACGCCGCCATCGCGATGCGGGTGCTGTGGGTGGCGAACGGGATCAACATCGTGCTCGACCCCGCGCTCATCAAGGGCTGGGGGCCGTTTCCCGAGATGGGCATCGAGGGTGCGGCGGTCGCGACCAACATCGGGCGCGGCGTGGGCGTGGCGATGCAGCTCTTCGTCCTGGTGCGCGGGGCGAAGCACATCCGTGTGCTGGGAAGCCAGATCCACGTCAACGCCGCGGTGATGTGGCGGCTCGTGCGGGTGTCCCTCGGCGGGATCGGGCAGCTGATCATCGCCACCTCGAGCTGGGTGGGCCTCGTGCGCATCATGGCCACGTTCGGCAGCGAGGTGCTGGCCGGCTACACCATCGCTGTCCGCATCATCATGTTCACGATGCTTCCGGCGTGGGGGCTGAGCAATGCCGCGGCGACGCTCGTCGGGCAGAACCTGGGCGCGAAGGCGCCGGAACGGGCCGAGCGATCGGTGTGGATCGTCGGCTGGGCCAACATGGTCCTGCTGGGGCTGGTCGGACTCTGTTACGTGATGTTCGATCAGCCGCTGGTCCGGATCTTCACCGACGAGGCCGGCGTCATCGTGGCCGGTGCCGCGTGCCTGCGCACCGTGTCGTACGGGTATCTCTTCTACGCGTGGGGCATGGTGATGGCGCAGGCTTTCAACGGCGCCGGCGACACCATGACGCCCACCCGGATCAACTTGGTGTGTTTCTGGATCCTCGAAATACCGATCGCCTACCTGCTGGCTCTCAAGCTGGGTGTCGGCGCATCGGGGGTATACTGGTCGATCGTCATCGCGGAGTCCATCGCCGGGCTGGCGGGCATCTGGCTCTTCCGCCGCGGCAACTGGAAGCTGAGAGAGGTTTGAAGCTGGACAGGGAGGTCGCTCATGAAGATCGGGATCATCGGTTCGGGCGCGGTGGCCCGGACGCTGGCGGCGGGGTTCCTCCGGCACGGCCACCAGGTGACAATGGGAACGCGCGAGCCGGGCAAGCTGGCCGACTGGCTGGCGCAGAATCCGGCCGCGCGCGTGGGCGCGGTCGCGGAGGCGGCGCGCTTCGGCGACGTCGTCGTGCTCGCGGTCAAGGGGAGTGCCGCGCAGGGGGTCGTGCAGTCTCTCGGCGCCGGCGCGCTCGGGGGCAAGGTCGTCATCGACACGACCAATCCGATCGCCGACGTGCCGCCGGTCAACGGCGTGCTCAAGTTCTTCACCGACCTGAACGATTCGCTCATGGAGCGCCTGCAGGCGGCGGTTCCGGCGGCGCGCTTCGTCAAGGCCTTCAGCTGTGTCGGCGCGCCGCTCATGGTGAACCCCGGGCTGAAGGGCGGGCGCCCCACGATGTTCATCTGCGGCAACGACGCCGGCGCCCGCGGGACCGTGAGGGAGATTCTCGACCAGTTCGGCTGGGACGTCGAGGATATGGGATCGGCGGAGGCCGCGAGGGCCATCGAGCCGTTGTGCATCCTGTGGTGCCTCCCGGGATTCCTGCGCAACGAGTGGATGCACGCGCTCAAGCTGGTCCGCTGACGGGGCGCGTCACTCCCAGAATTCGAAGTGTCCGATCCCGACCAGCGTCTGCTGGCCGTTCAGGACTTCATAGACGCCGGTGGCGAACGGGCCGCTCCCCGCGCCGAAGCTGCGCCGCACCACGCCGTCGAAGTAGGTGTAGCCGCCGGAGGAATTCTGCATGACCGCGAAGAAGTAGGCCGTGCCGCACGGCGTGTCGGTGTCGGCGGCGCTCGCCTCGTAGCGGAAGCTCTCGTCGTGGCGCTGGTTCTGCGGCGAGGTCCACACCGCGACCGTGCAGTCGGGCGACGGGGCCGCGACCAGCGTGTCCAGCTCGACGCAGCGGGTCATGACCGCGGCGCTATCGAGCCGGAAGTAGACGCGCCGCTGTTCCGCGGGGCAGGACGTGTCCACCCGCGAGCTGTCGACCGGGTCCTCCGCGCACGCGGCCGCCGCGGCGCCGAGGGCGAGGAGCAGTGCAGGAACCGATTTCCGCATATTGACCTTCCCGGCGCACCGGCCGGCCTGCGGTTGTCTACGGCGCCGATCATAGCAGGTTGCGCGGGACATGGGTGCGCCCACGGGAAACACGAAGCCCCCGCGATCTCTGCGACCGCGGGGGCCTCGTGCGGACGCTCAGGCGATGAAACGTCCGGGGGATCGTCAGCGACAGCGCGCGTGCCAGCGACCGCGGAAGAATCCCCCGTCCGCGCCGTCGTCGGTGCGCCACGCGCCACCCAGTCCGCCCCCCACGCGCAGCTCGCGCGAGAACCACACGCCCTCGAACCATCCGTCCGCGCGGCTCGTGTCGGTCGTGGGCAGTGCGCCGTAGCGCCCCTTGAGGAGGCCCTGGAAGCGCCCGCTCTCGGTGATCCACTTGCCGAAGAAGACGGGCTCGCCGCGTCGGTTGTGACCGTACACGCCGCGCAGATAACCCAGGTGTAGGCCGTTCTCGCTGACCCACCTGCCGCGGAAACGTCCGTCGATGCGCTCGTCGTCCACCGGCTTCCACTGGCCGGCCAGGAAACCGTTGGCGCAGTCGCCGGGCATCCGGATGACGGTGTTGAACGCAACCGCGTTGCCGGCGTCGTCCACCGTGACCACGCGATGCAGGTCGGCGAGCTCATCCTGGTCGAACGTGATGGTCAACGGGCCGGTCTTGAACGTGACCGAGACCGGCTGCGCGCACAGGGCGCTGTCGATCGACGCGAGCGAGTCGCAACGAGGCGGAAGCAGCTCGACGACGATTCCGTCGAAGTGCGGCTGCGTGTGCGACACCCACTCCACGCAGGCGCGTGTCGTGCGCGGCAGCAGCTGGTCGCGCGGCTCGAAGCGGATCAGGCGCCTCACGGCCACCACGGCGTTTTCGGCGCACAGGCCGCCGCTCCAGTCCGTGGGAAAGTCGATCAGCGAGTCGGCGCGGAGGTTGCCCCACGTGATCATCAGAAAGCGGTGGGCACGGCGGCGGTCGGTGAGCGTGGTGTCGATGTCGTCGTGCACCTCGAGGTCGCCGGACGGCCCGTAGTTGGCGACGAGGCTCGCGTCGCCGAACGCCGCCGGCTCGTCGGCGGTGTTGTATCCCCCGTAGGTGTCGTCGAGGTCGATGGTCTGCGGACGGCTCGACAGGTCGTTCGCCGGGTCGGAGTCGGCCGCGTTCTCGCAACCCGCTGCCGCCCAGATGACGAGCAGCGAGATCGCGAGAAGGCTGAAGGTTGTCCGGATGCGTTTCATGGAGCCACTCCTTGCTGTGGTTTCACTCGTCGTCCGCCGGAGTTGCCGGCGCCGGGGCTCTGGTATTCCGTGGCGCGGGTGAGGGCGCGCCGCATCCCGGTGAGATGGCAACACGCGTGCCGCACATGGAGGTTGCGCGGGCCGTCCGCGTAAGAT
>DASTOO010000180.1:0-25086 GCA_035762505.1 Candidatus Krumholzibacteriia bacterium | reverse complement strand
CTCTGCGCGTATCATAATCGATTGGAGGCGGAGCGCCTGATGGGGGTTTCGATCGCAGGTCGGTGGTCCGACCGCGCAACGGAAGCACCTTCGTTACGCTGGTGACGCCGCGCCTCGAGCGCGTCACCCGGTCCGCATGGTCAGACGATTGCCGACGGCTCAACCACGGGCGGGCACGTGGCCGACTGCGCACTGCGGGAACCGCTTTCGTATCCGCGCCCGGCGGCGCATCGTCACGACTTCGGGAGCATCCGCACGACCACCGCGTTCTCCTTCACGAACACGTCGCGGGCGGCCGCGATGATGTCGTCCTTCGTGATCGCGCGGATGTCGCTCGGAATGCGGTCCACCGCCTCCCAGCCGTAGCCCAGCGCCTCGAAGGTTCCGTACCCGGCGGCCTGCGCGCCATTGCGCTGCAGCTCCATTACGTGCGAACCGACCAGCCATTCCTTCGAGCGGGCGAGTTCTTCGTCGGAAACAGGCTCGTGCGTCACCTTCTCGGTTTCGTGCAGGATCACGCGCACCGCTTCATCCACGCCTTCGGCGCCGGGGTTTGCGTACCCGAAGAAGATGCCGCGCTGCAGGAGCGCGTTGTACGCGGAGCCGGTCATGTACCCCAGCGAGCGCTTGTCGCGCAACTCGACGAACAGCCGCCCGCCGAGACCGGTCAGAACGCCGTTGAGGACTTCGAGCGCGTTGGAAGCGGGTGTCATCATGGGCGGCGCGGGGAATCCCACGAACACCACCGACTGTTTGATGCCGGCGCGACGCAGGACGTGCTCGCCCGGCTTGACAGGGGCCGCGGGGGCCGGGTCGCGCGCCGGCGGCGCGGGATGGGGCGTGAGGTCCCCCAGCAGCCGCTCGGCGATGGCGCGCGCGCGGTCCGGAGTGAGATCGCCCACGATCGACAGCACCGCGCCCCCGGGCGCGAGCAGTCCGCGGTACCAGCCGGCGCAGTCCTCCACCGTCAGCGCCTCCACCTCGGACGCGTCGCCCAGGAACGGATGCGCGTAGGGGTGGATGCCGAACATTGCGCGGAAGAGCTGGTCCATCGCGAACGGAATCGGGTTGTCGTGGCGGCGCTTCAACTCCTCGAGCAGGCGTGCCTTCTCCTGCGCCACCCGCGCGGCGTCGAACTTCGGTTCGCGCAGGACGTCGCGGTAGATGTCGACGGCATCCTCCGCGAATTCGGACAGAACGCCCATTGCGACACCACCGGTGTCGAACGAAGAGTAGCTGTCGATCCCGCCGCCGAGACCCTCGATGCCGGCGGCGATCTCCTCCGCGCTGAAGCGGGCGCTTCCCTTGGTCAACATGCGGTGCGTCAGGTGCCCGAGCCCGGACTTCCCGGCGGGCTCGAAGCGCCCGCCCCCCGGAAACACGGTCAACATGGACACGAGCGGCACATTGGGGCGCGGCTTGAGCAGCACGCGCACGCCGTTGGCCAGCGAGAACTTCTGCACCTCCGGCTCGCCGGCGACCCGGCGCGAACGGGGCGCCGGCGCGACGGTATCGCCCGCGGGCGCGGGGGCGGCCGCGGGTATCGCCTTCACCGCCCCGTCGCCGGTGAGAACGCGCCGCACGGTCTTCGCGATGAGATGATTCCCGGGTGAAGTGACATCGCGCGGCTGGTAGCTCACCAGCGAGAGATTCTCCGGGTGGAAGTACTTCCGCGCCACGGCCATCACCTGGTCGGCCGTGACCTTCTTGATGGCCTCGCGGTGCTGATCGGCGAGGCGATGGTCGCCGAGGAGCTGGTAGTAGCCGATGTTGGACGCCTGCCCTTCCATCGTCTCGAGCTCCTTGAACATCGCGCGCTCCACCTGACGGCGCGCCTTCTCAAGCTCGTGCTCCGGCGCGGGCTCGTGCTTGAAGCGCTCGATCTCGTGGAAGATCGCCCCGCACGCCGGCTCCCAGCGCGCCGGCGGCATCGATGCCGCCACGAGGAAGAACCCGGGCCACTTCTCGGCGAGGAGATCGGCGCTCACCGACGTCACCAGCTGCTTTTCCTCGCGCACGTGGCGGTAGAGGCGCGAGCTGCGGCCCGAGCTCAGCAGCTCGGCCAGCATCTGGAGCGCGGGGTAGTCCTCGTGGAGGATGCTCGGCACGTGGAATCCGGCGCCGAGGTACGCGTGGTCCATGGGGCCGCTGTACGCCGTGAACCGGAACGCCTTCTGCGCGGGCTCCGCCGGCGGCTCGTTGACCGCCACGGCGCCGTTGCGCCAGCCGCCGTAGATCTCCCCGACGCGCCGGACGGCGTCTGCGGGGTCGATGTCCCCCACGATCACGAGTACACCGTTCGACGGGCGGTAGTAGTTGTTGTAGAACTCGAGGAGCTGGTCGCGCGTGATCTTCTCCACGATCGCCTGGTAGCCCGCGATGGGACGGCGGTAGGTGTGCTTCTCGAAGCCCAGCTCCATGGTGCGGTAGAACGTGAACGACTCGGGGCGGTCGTCGTACATACGGGCCTCGTCGATCACGACGAGGCGCTCCTTCTTGAACTCGTCGGCGTCGAAGGTGGAGTTCATCATCGCGTCGGCCTGGACCTCGAGCGCGGTCGCGAACTGCGCCGAGGGCAGCACGACGTAGTACATCGTGTAGGAGTAGCTCGTGCCGGCGTTGAGGTTCCCGCCCGCGGACTTGACGATGCGCCCGATGTCGCCGACCCCGTATTTCTTCGTCCCCTTGAAGACCATGTGCTCCTGGAAGTGGGCGAGGCCGTTCATCTCCTCGGTCTCGTGGACCGACCCGACCCCGAACCACATGTTCACCGCCACGATGGGCGAGGAGTGGTCTTCCCGGATGAGGACGGTGAGGCCGTTGGAGAGCCTCGTCCTGACGACGTCGCTTTCTTCGCTGCGCTGGGTGGACATCTTCGATATTCCTTCGTGATGGGGATGTTGTTCCGAGGTTCCGAATATAGAGGGGATGCGAAACGGCGACAAGCCTGATGCGGCCCTGCAGGATCCGGCCCGCCGGACCGGTAGGGAAGGAAAAGAGGGGGCGACGGACGTCGATTCCACCTCGCGAACCCCGCCCCCGGCGTCAGCCCCGAGTGGGGTTCCGTGAGCACGCCCATCTCGCAGGCTGGTTGCACACGCTCGGAATCGGCCCACCGCCGGAGCGTGGTTCGCTCGGTCGAACCGGGTCCGCTGAACGTGACGGCTCCTCCCGTTTCCGCCCCGCTCCCGCCCCCTCTTCCCTGTCACGCACAAGACCCGCGACGGAGCAACGGCGACGCACCCAGCAACCACCACAACCACACCGGCCGCCGTTGCTCCGTGTCGAGGTCGGTCATGGATGTCCCCGCCTAAGGCAAGGGCGGTGCCGTTCCCGCGCCGTGTCCGGTGCGCGGCGCCAATGTGATTCTGGCGCAATGAATTAAAGCGTGAGATGCGTCGGGCGCGCCGCGCGGTGCGCGCCCGCTCGCGCCGGAAAAGTGTTGAGGGAGTTGACGAATCGCGGCGGCGGCCGCCACCACGTTGACAGATCAGGCGTCCGGAGAGGTCATTCCGGCGCGCTCCTTCTCGCGGATGTACTGCACGAACACCTTGACGAGCTTGGCGTCGAACTGCACTCCCGAGGCCTCGACGAGACGTTCGAGGGCCTCGCCGACGGTGAGGGCGTTGCGGTAGGGGCGGTCGGTCGTCATCGCGTCGAAGCTGTCCGCGACGGTGACGATGCGCGCACCGAGCGGGATGGCCTCCCCGCTGAGCCCGTCGGGATAGCCGCGGCCGTTCCAGCTCTCGTGGTGGTGACGAACGATGTCGGCGGTGCCGGTGAGGAATTCCATCTTCTCCACGATGCCGGCGCCGGTGACGGGATGCGCGCGCATGAGCTCCCACTCCGCCTCGGTGAGCGCCCCCGGCTTGTTCACGATCTCGTCCAGCACGCCCATCTTGCCGATGTCGTGCATGAGCGCGGCGAACATGATCCGCCGGAGGTCATTCTCGCCCAGTCCCAGGCGGTTCGCCAGCGCCACCGAGTACGCCGCCACGCGCTCGGTGTGGCCCTTGGTGTAGGGATCCTTCGCTTCGATGATGGAGATCAGCGAGCGCAGCGTCGAGACGTACGTCGTCTGCAGTTGCGTCAGCAGGTGGGCGTTCTGGACGCCGATGCCGACGGAGTTGGCGATGATGGTGATGATGTCCAGCTCGGATTCGCTGTACTCGTCGCCCGTCAGCTTCGGTCCCGTGAACACGATGCCGGTCATCTCACCGTGCACCACGATGGGTGTGGCGTACTCGAACACGGCGAGCCGCAGGTCGGGGAGACTCTTCACCCAGCGCTGGTCCGGGTTGCGCGCGATGCGTTGCGCGCGCATCTCTTCGGCGAACAGCGTCGCGAAGGGCGACGAGCGCGAGATGGTCAAGCCCTCGAAACGGCGGGCGTCGAAGCCCTTCACGCCGAGCAGGCGGAACTCGCTCGCGTTCTCCCGCTCGACGCCGAAGAGCCCCATGCTCGACACCTTGAGCTCGCCGAGCAGCGTCAGCGACGCCACCTTGATCAACTCGTCGGAATGCATGGCCCGGTTCAGGTCGTGCGACATGGTCAACAGCGTCCGCATGGACAGCAGGTGGCGCTTGAACTCCCGTGTGGCCTTCTCGGCGCTGGCCGCGGCCTCGGCTTCCAGGACCTGGTTGCGCTCGCCCAGGGTGCGGACGTGCGCGCGGCGCCGGAGCGACCCCTCGACCTTGGCGTGAAGTTCATCCAGCGAGACCGGTTTGACGAGGAAGTCCTCGGCTCCGCGGTTGAGGGCGTTCAGGCGCACTTGCACGTCGGATTCGGCGGACAGGAACAGCACGGGCGGATCGCCGCCCTGGCGCACGCGCTCCATGACCTGCATGCCGTTCATGTCGGGCAGACCCAGATCCAGGATGATCAGCTCGGGCGACGCTTCCGCGGCGCGCGCGAGGGCCTCGCTCCCGGTGCGCGCCGTGTGCACGTGGTAACCGCGGCGTGCCAGCGACACGCGGACCACCTCGAGCAGTTTCGGATCATCGTCGACGACGAGTATCGGTGCGCTCATGTCTCCCCTCAAACGCTGAACAGCGCGAACTTCTTCTCGTGCAGGTTCTTGCCCGTCCGCATTTCCTCCTCGAGCAGATCGATGAAGGCGCGCACGGCCTCCGGATCGTAGCGCATGCCCCAGTTCTCCTTGAGCGTGTTCACCGCTTCCTCGCGCGACAGCGCGGGACGGGTCGGCCGCTCCTGCAGCATGGCGGCGTAGCTCTCCACCACCGACACGATGCGCGCGCCGAGTGGAATCTCCTGGCCCTGCGTGCCGTGGGGATAGCCCTCGCCGTTGAAACGCTCGTGGTGGTGGAGCACGACGCCGATCACGTGATCGGAGAATTTCATGGTCGAGAGCATCCGGGCCCCGTCGACGGGGTGCTGCTTGATGATCTCCCATTCCTCGGGCATCAGCTCGCGCGGGCTGCGCACGATGAGGTCGCTCACCTTAATCATGCCGATGTCGCGCAGAACGGTTCCGTACATCAGGTCGCGCATGTGCTCCTGCGGATAATGCAGGCGCATGGCGAGTGCGAAGACGTAGTTCGACACGAGGCTCGTGTTGCCGCGCGCTAGCGTATTCTCCTCGATGAGCGAGATCAGGGTCTGCACGACGCCCAGCGTGCGTTCGTTCTCCTCTTCGAAGCGCGCCATGCTCTCGTAGGCGATGGCGGCCTGGTTGATCATGATCCTGAGGAACTCGGTGGTGGTCTCGTCGAGATCGTTCTTGATGGGGCGGCCCAGGAGGACCACGCCGCGGATCTCGCCGTGCACGATGAACGGCACCACGTAGGCGCACCCGAGCGCCAGCAGCGGGGCCTTGACGTCGTCGCCGAAGCGCGACTTCTCCACCGACTGCACCACCACCTCCCGGGCCCAGTTCTTGAGCCGGAACTGTTCCTCGGACACGGCGAAGCCGCGGAGCTCGCCGGGCTCGATCCCCTTCATCGCGACCGGCACGAAGTAGCCGCGGCCGCGTTCGAGAAAGATTGCGCTCTCCACTCCGAACTGCGCGATGGCGGTGAGGAGAAACGCGTCGAGCAGGCTCTTGCGGTCCTGGAAGCGGTGGAAATCGGAGTTGATCGAAAACAGAGTGTTGTACTGGACGACACGCTTGCGGAGGTTCTTCGCCGGCGCGTCCGCCGCCGCGTCGGCGGGCGCCGCGCTCGGCTCCCGGGCAGGCTCCTCCCGGTGCGGAACCGGCTCCGCGGCGCGGGCGGGCTCGCCCACGGTCTCCTCCGTCTCGGCATCCAGCGCCGATTCGGCGTCCTCCTCGTCGGCGGGCGCGTCCCCCAGCTCGAGGATCTCTTCCAGGTTGGAAAGCAGCGTCTCGTCGGATTCGAGGTCCGCGTCGGGCCGCGCCTCGCAGGCGAGCATCTTGGCGAGCAACTGCGGCGCGGCCACGTCGATGGTGTCCGCAATCACGATGCGGGGGGCGTCCTCCTTCTGGAGAAACTTGAGGACCGTGCGGCTGGCGCCGACCAGACCAATCGCGATGCGGCCCCGCCCGGCTTCGTCGCGAATGATCCGGGCGCAACCGCCCCCCAGGGATTCCAGCTCCGAGACCTCGAAGAGGACACGAGCCAGCCCCCGCCGGTTGCACTCCTTGAACAGGCGTTCGAGAACTGTCTTTTCGTGGAAGCCGAGAGTCCCCGTGATCTTGAATACTGTGACGTCCTCAACGGACGACGAGAGCTTCTCGATCGTTGTCTTTGGCGGCATGAGGACTCCCGGCACGCATCGCCAACAGGCGCGATGAAGTTCGGAGGAACCTTCCGGTCGTTACACGACCTCTTGCGCCAACCACTTGTCGAGCACGCTCTTCAGGAACCTCCACTCGCTGCCAACCTTCTTCGCAGGAATCTTGCGTTCCTTCGCGAGGCGGCACACGGTCTTCACGTGCATCTTGAGATACTCGGCGGCCTCGACGGACGTCATGACGACATCCTGGTCCTCGGAGCCGCCGATCACGATGCTCGAGTAGTCGGTGTCTCTCCACTTGCTCATCTTTGCGCCATCCTTCTCGTTGACGGTGCTGCCTGAGTTCCCCACCCTAAAGCAGACAGTTCAAAGCACGAAGCGTACCAACGACATCTGCCTGTATTTTCAAGCAGTTGCAGCACTGCATCGGGGTTTTTCCGACGCCACGGCGGGCAGTTTGCACCGTGGGCCGCCGTCAAACGCAATCGCCGGACGGCTCGGCCCTCCCACAGGACCTAATTCGCCACTCCCAGGAATCCCGCGATCTGCGACGTCACCTGGGACGACGTCAGCGGCTTGCTCAGATAGCCGGATGCGCCGAGTTTCTCCACCAGGAGGTCGGCCGTCTTCCCCGACTGCGACGTCGTCACGAGCACGGGGATGCGCAGCCCTTCCTTGCGCAGCGAATCGACGATGCGCTTGGCCGCCATGGTCGGAATGCGGAACTCGCTGATGATGATCCGCGGCTCCTTGAGGCGGATGAGTCCCAGGGCCTCTTCCACGTCGCCCGCGAACGACGCGCGAATGCGCTGGCGCGCGAGAATGTCGGTGAAGGCGTTGCGCGTGGCCTCGCTCTGCTCGATGATCAGGATCTCGATCTCGTCGCCCGCCGGGTGTGACTCGCCCGCGTCGGGCGGCGCGGCTTCGCCGCTCTCCACGCCGTCTGCGCCGTACATCTCCACGGAATCGTGCGCCGAACCCGCCGAGATCGCGTCGTAGCTCACGGTTCCCGTGATCGACAGGTACCCGCGCAGGAGGTCGTCCGCGTCCAGCAAAGGAACGCGGCGGCCGTCGACGCGCGCCACCTCGTGGGGCGCGCCTTTCCAGACCGGGATCGAATCGCCCAGCACGACCCCGGCCCGCGCCGCGCCTTCGCCGTGCACGTAGAAGGCGACGTTCTTCTCCAGCGCGCCGAGGATCGCGATGTGCGATCCGCCGGGGGGCGCATCGGGGAACAGCACGTCGAGCTTGATGAGCGGGATCTTGCGGCCGTCGACTAGGAGGTGCTCCCCGTACGCGTTCTCACGGCGGATATCCGCGTTGGCCGGCACGACACGCACCACCTGCGCCGCGCGCGCCGAGAAGGTCCGCCCCGAATGCTCCCAGAGAACGAGCGACTCGGCCTGTGTCGAGGCGGGCAGCGAGAACTCGAAGCGCGCCTGCTTGCCGCCGCCGGGCTCCACGGCGAGCGTCCCGTGGTGCTCCTTCAGCGTGCGCACGACGTGACGCAGTCCGGGGTAGAAGGCGAGCTGGTCCTCGTGGTCGAGGCGCGAGTCCGACAGGAAGTTTTCCCCGTTGTCCCCCACCGTCCAGTGCAGTGCGCCGCGGCGGTCCTCCGCCGCGATCCTGATCTCGATGCGACTCTCGTTGCAACGCTCGAAGATGTCGGCCGTCATCGCGTGCAGGATGCGGTACGCGGCCGGAAGCAGGGATGGTTCGATCTGAATGCCCTCTCCGGAGATGCGGATGACGAGCTCGCGGCCGGAGCCGTGCATCAGCTCGTTCGCGAAGTCCCCGAGGGCGGTCTCCAGCGGCGCCAGGTCGCATCGTGGCGGAATGACCGCCTCTTCGACGGACGCCACGATTCGATCCGTGGCGCGCGCGTAAAACTCGATGGTGCCGAGCGCGCGGCGCAGTTCCTCCACCGCGGCGGGCCCGGTGTTGCGGGTCTGCCAGGACTCCGAACCGATGGCCGCCAGCACCTTTTCGCACGCGGCGCGCAGCTGCCCCGCCACGTTGCCCAGGCGCTCCGGCACGACCGGCGCGGGCGCAGCCGGCGGCAGCGCGGGCTCCATGCGCTCGCACTCCTCGCGTAGCGCCTCGACGCCGGCGATGAGCGCCTCCACTTCGTGGGCGGGAATGGACTTGCGCGCGCCCTCCTCGCCGTCGCGCTCGTGGCAGGACGCGAGGAGTTCCTCCTTCTCGATGAGCTCGAAGATCACCTGTGCGATGCGCTCGTCCCACGCAAGCCGGCGTTCGCCGTGAACGGTGAGCAGCGTCTCGGCCGCGTTCAGCAGGCGCGACCAGTCGTTCAGGTCGACGACGAGCATGCTCCCCGCGAGCATGCGGATGCTGACCTTGCAGCGCTCCAGCACCCCTTCGGGGACGGGCACCTCGGCCGGACAAGCCAGAAGCTCGCAGAGCGTCTCGCACTGCGAGCGAACCTGGCGCGCGAATAGCGAGCGACTATCCATTGGCATTCAGACGTGCACGCCTTCCACGAAGTCCACCGCGCCGAGCGCGTAGAGGTCCAGCGCGTCGGCGTCGACATCGATGTCCGCGTCGATGTCGATACGCCCGTCCTCCTCCTCGGTCTCGACCGCCACGGGGGCGCTCCTGACCCTGGAACGTCGGGCTGGCGCGGGCTCCGCGACGGGCGTCGGGGCTTCCCGGGGCGTCGAGGCACGGGGCCCGGTGAGGAAGCCGTCATCCGCGACCGGCGCTTCGGCGGCGGCGGGCGCCTCGGGCGCGACCGCCTGGGCCGGCTCCGGCGCCGCGGCGGCGTGGTAGTCGTCGCCGGCGTTCTGCTCCACCTCGAGCGCGTCACGCCCGGCGGCGGCGTGCGCTTCCGCCATCCGGTCGTTGAACACGCGCTGTTCCTTTTCGAAACCCGGGATGTCGGCGAACGGGGCCTCGGTCTCCTCGAAGACGTGCTCCCGCGCGACGTTCTCGAACTGATCATCCGTGTCGGCGACCTGGGCGATGACCGCGTCGCCGCCCGGGTCCGACCCGGTATCCGCGCCCGGCACGTTCGGCTCGATCGTGGTGCCGGCGTTGTCGTCGTCGAAGCTCGTGTCGATCGTGCCCCACTCGCGCGCCGGCGCGCTCGTGCCGTCCGGAACGCCGGCGGCGCGCTCGAGTTCGCGGACCTGCTCCAGCAGCGCGACGAGCCGCTCGCCCCACTTCTGCGCGCTGGCGGCGGCCTTCGCCGCCGACGCCGCCAGAGACTTGCGGTGCTTGCCGCCGGACGACGCGCCCTTCTCGATGGTGGTGATCCCGGTGCGCAGGGCCGGGCCGGCCTGCTTCCACTGCGCCGCGACCGCGTTGAAGCGCGTCGCGATGGTGCGCACCTCGTCGGCGATCTTGATCGACTGTCCCTCGCCGCCGCCGCTGGCCTCGAGGGCGGCGGTGATCGCGATCCGCTTCGTTTCCTCGCCCAGGCTGTTGAGCGCATCGGCCATCGCGTCGAGCAGCGTCGCCGCCCCCGCGATTCCGTCGGTGGCCACCGTGGACTCCTGCGGGGTCTCGATGGCGCGTGTCAGCTGTCCGAGCAGCGTCTCCATTTCGCGCACACCCGCGACGCACGCGTCAGCGTCGCGCCGGATGCCGGCGCTGCGACTCCGAACCGCTTCCAGTGTCGTATCGACGCGCGCGCGCAGGGAATCGATCTCGGCGGCAGGAGCGTCCCCGGAGAACTGCTCGCGCACCGCGCGCTCGATCTGCTTGAGTTCCGGTATGGTGAGAGCGAGCTCTCCAGAGAATCCCGACTTCCCGTTCATGATGGCGCTCACCAGCCGCCCGCACTCGGCCGGGAGGTTGCGGGCCGCCGCGTCCGATTCGCGCGCGGCGGGGCGCTTGTCACGCTCGCTCATCTGGCGCTCGCGCGCCGCCATCCGGTTCTTGAAGCCCAGGAGGAACTCGCGCAGCTCCGGATGCTGCTTCAACTGCTCGAGCCGTTCTTCGTCTTCGAGATCGTCGATGGTCTTGATGGACTTCAGCAGCTGCCTGTAATCGACGCCGGAATCCACGAAGCGCGTGTAGCGCTTGACCGCCCCCGAGACGAGCACGCACGACGCCACCGCGAGCAGTGCCACCAACGCCAGCAAGGGCACCATTTCGTCGATGAACGGACCGAGGCGGAATGTCCAGGCGGCGGGCGACGCGCCGCCGAACTCGATCCAATGCCATTTCAGACCGAAGGCGCCGGAGATGAAGTAGCCGACACCGAGCGCGGTGACGACCAGCATGAGCGCGACGAGGAAGCCGACCTTCCACGGGGATGTCAATGCCGGGGGCTTCTTGCGATCCACGATGAAGACTCCTTCGGGTTGTGCGGCCGGCGGCTGGGCGTCGGCCAGGAAGACCGGGGCGCGGTAACCAGCGCTCGCCCCGCGCCGTCACGCAAGTAACATGCCAGCAAGGACAGGCCGGTCAGGGGCCTAACAGACGTGATTACCGAGGGATAGAGGAGCGCGCGGAAGGGCGCGAACGCGTCGTTCCGGTGCAGTTTGCACGGACGGACGCGCCCTCGCGTTGCTTTTTAGGCCCTAAACGGCCTTGCGAAGGAGAGGCTTGTAGAGGGTCGGCCTGCGGTCCTTGAACAGATCGTTGTTGGGAGTCACGTGCTTGTCCAGAGCCTCCGCGGCATCGATCTCGACGACCTTCAGCGACTCGCTGCGCTCACCCGCGTTTACGAGGATCTCACCCTTCGGATTCACGATCTGGCTCTTGCCCGTGAACGTGAGCTGGTGGGTGCCGCGCTTCTCGGTCCCGATGCGATTGGCCGTAATCGCGAAGACGCGATTCTCGATGCAGCGCGTCTTCATCGCGTCCTGACACCAGGGCAGTACGAGGTTCGACGGGTGGCAGATGACCTGCGCGCCGCCCAGCGCGAGAATCCGGGTGACCTCCGGGAAGAACCAGTCGAAGCACACCATCATGCCGAGCTTGCCCTCGTCGACGGCGATGGGCGCAAAGGCACGCGTTCCCGGCTGGAAGAAGAGCTTCTCGCGATCGAAGAGGTGCACCTTCTGGTACGAGTGGATCTTACCCCTGGCCGTGATCAGCACCGAGGAGTTGTAGACCTTGCCGCCCTTTGCCTCCGCCATCCCGAACACGAGGTTCAGGCGTTGCGCGACCGCGACTTTTTTGAGCTCGGTGACCGTGAACCCGTTCGCGGCGGATTCCGCGAGATCACGCACCTCTTCGACGTTGCGGAACAGATAGCCGGTGTTGAAGAGTTCCGGAAGGACCAGCGTCGCGTCGGTGATTCCCGAAAGCATCGACTTGGCCGAGCGGACGTTCTCTTTGACGCGCCCGAATTGCGGGCGCAGTTGCAGGAAACCGATTTTCACCGCAGACCCCCAGTGTCGGCGCGGCGCCGCGGATCCGATCGATCCGTCCTTCCGCGCACCCGACGCCCCGCTCTCCCCATCTCTTTCTATTCAAACGAGTTACGGCGAGAGCCGTGAGCGTCGCGGACGATTATACCGCATCCATGCCCGTTCCCAAACGGGAAAGACACTTGCGCGCCGCACTCGGTAACCGTACATATAACAGTGTGTTACGTTGCCCGTCCCGCCGGTGGCGACGGGGCTTTCCGTGGCATGGGCCTTGCTGACTTGGGCCGTGCCGGAATCGCGCGGGACGTGGCCCGGTCCCCCGGGCCGCCCTTCCCGACGCTCGACAGCCACGCCAACCGCATCGGAGCGCGAGATGGACGGCGAGAGTCACATCACCCTGGGTCCCGGCGGGCAGCGCGACGTCGAGCCCACCTTTTTCTTCGTGATGAACTGCCTGCTGTACAGCAGGCTGGAGTCCGGCAACCCGTCCAATCAGACCTACTACGACGAGGACGTGAACGTTTACCTCGCCAATCTGCTCACGTCCTTCATGAATCCCGATTATCACGAACAGACGCGCAAATACCTCTCGCGGTACGACAGCGATCTCTTTGAAAAAGTGCGCGAGTCGTCCGACGTCCGGCTCAAGTACACGATCTACAAGACCAACGCCGACTTCCTGCTGATATCGATCGGGATCTTCCGCAACGCCGACGCGTCCAAGCCCGGAGCGGTGGATGCGCTCATGAAGGACAACGAGGAGGTCTATGTCGGGCGCGCGAAGGCGTATTACCAGTTCGCGTACTCATACAGCCAGTCGATGTTCCGCAAGGCCACCGCCATCAGCGAGGTGCTGGAGAAGCTGTCGCGGGGTTTCGAGCAGTATGTGCAGATCCTGAGCTACATGCGCGGCGAGTATTTCAACATACTCGATCGCCTGTCGGCAGGCGAGGTGTATCACCTGGAGCGCTCGCTCGACCGCCTGGAGACCACCAGACAGTTGAAGGAGCTGCAGGACCAGTTCCTCGATCTCTACTCGGACTACGCGAAGACCAGGGATCCGGCGCTGCGGGATCAGCTGAAGGAACTGGCGAAGAAGATTCAGAAGCTGGACGAGACGTTCCGCTTTACGATGGATCAGATTTAGGCTCGGCCGATCCGCCCCGCGGCGGCGTCCAGCCCGCCGCGCGCGCCCCCTTGTCCACGAATGCCGTCACCGTTTCGAATACCTCGGTCTTGACGGCGCCGCGCGTGAGCACGTGCGACCCGGTGGGAAGCAGCCGGATGTTCGTCTCCGCGTTCTTCGCGAAACGCCGCACGAACTTGAGCCCGCGCGCCGAGAGGCGGTTGTCGTCCGCGGCCTGCAGCGCGAGCACGGGCACATGGATCTCGCGCGTGTTCTTGCGCGCGTACTCCATGGCCTTCAATACCTCGCCGTTCCAGCCCGCGAAGTGATAGAACACGGTCGGCGTCACCACGCGGGCCGCCTGCAGGAAGCGCGCCTTGAGGCTCAGCTTCGGCAGGAGCGCGGGGGCGAGGAGAATCAACCCTTTCACCGGCGCGCGGTCGTGCAGGATCAGCGACACGGTTCCACCCAGGCTCAACCCGCACACGTACGCCATCTGCGTGCAGGTCGTGACGGCCTCGAGCGCGATCTGCGCCTGGGTGACCCACGATTCCCACAACGCCTCGCGGTCGCGCCCCGTCTGGCGCGTCAGCCGCGGGCAGTACACGGAAATGCCCTGGGCGTAGAGGTGGTTGCCGAGTTCCCGGAACTCCGCCGGCGTCCCGCTGGCCCCGTGCAGCAGGAGGACGACGGGGCCGTCGCCATCGTGCAGGAAGAGAAAGGTTCGGTCGTCGCGCGGGACGTGAAAGGCCTTGTCGTGCTCGAAATGCTGGAGGAATTGCGCGCGCAGCAGCTCGCGCCGGTAGCGCGCCTGCTCGGGGCTCTTCTTGATCGCCTCCGATATCTCCCAGATGGTGCGGTTGATCTGTCCGTGCCAGGTCATGTCAGCTCAAGCGGTAGTTGGGCGCTTCCTTGGTGATGATGACGTCGTGGGGATGGCTCTCGCGCAGCGACGCGGTCGTGACCATCATGAAGCGTCCGCGCTCCCGCAGCTCGGCCAGCGTGCGGGTGCCGCAGTAGCCCAGGCCGGCGCGCAACCCGCCCACCAGCTGGTAGATCGAGTCCGACAGGCGGCCCTTGTAGGGAACGCGCCCCTCGATGCCCTCGGCGACGAGCTTCGCCTCTTCGACGTCGGCCTGGCCGTAACGGTCCTTGCTGCCCGACTTCATGGCTTCGATGGATCCCATGCCGCGGTAGGACTTGAAGCTCCGGCCTTCGTACAGGATCACTTCGCCCGGCGTCTCGTCGGTGCCCGCGAACAGGCTCCCGATCATCACGACGTCGGCGCCGGCCGCAATCGCCTTGACGATGTCGCCGCTGTACTTGATGCCGCCGTCGGCGATGAGCGGGACGCCCGCCTTCGACGCGACCGCCGCACAGTCCATGATGGCGGTGATCTGCGGGACGCCGGCGCCCGCGACGACGCGCGTCGTGCAGATCGCCCCCGGCCCCATGCCCACCTTCACCGCGTCCACGCCCGCCTTGATGAGGTCGCGCGTCGCCGCCGCCGTGGCGACGTTGCCCGCGATCACCGGGAGCGACTTGTGCCGCTTCTTGATGGTCGCGATCGTCTCGATCACGTTGCCGGTGTGGCCGTGCGCCGTGTCGATCGTCACCACGTCGACCCCCGCCTCGGACATGAGCCCGGCGCGCGTCACCGCCTCCGGTCCCACCCCGACCGCGCCGCCGACCCGCAGGCGGCCCTGCGCGTCCTTGCAGGCGTTGGGAAAGTCGAGCTTCTTCTGGATGTCCTTCACCGTGATGAGCCCGCGCAGGCGGTTCCTCGCGTCCACCACGGGGAGCTTCTCGATGCGGTGTTCGTGGAGGAGTCTGCGCGCGTCTTCCATCTTGATGCCGACGGGCGCGGTGACGAGGCCCTTCGAGGTCATGAGCTTGTTGATGGGGAGCGAGTCGTCGTCGTTGAAGCGCAGGTCGCGGGCCGTGAGAATCCCCACCAGCACGCCGTTCTTGTCGGTTACGGGAACCCCGGAGACGCCGTACTTCTTCATGAGAGCCTGGGCGTCGCGCACGAGGACCGTCGGCCCGAGCGTGATCGGATTCGAGATGACGCCGCTCTCCGAGCGCTTCACCACGTCGACCTGCTCGGCCTGGCGCTCGGGGGGCATGTTCCGGTGGATGAAGCCCAGGCCGCCTTCACGCGCGATCGCGATCGCGAACTGCGCCTCGGTCACCGTGTCCATCGCGGCCGAGACGATCGGGATGTTCAGCTTGATCTTCTTGGTGAGGCGCGTGGAAACGTCGGCGTCGCCGGGAAGGAATGACGACCTGGCCGGAACGAGGAGAACGTCATCAAACGTCACCCCCGTCCCGATTATTTTCTCGGGCATTCGGGCTGTCCTCCGGGTTAATTGGGTGAATCTACCACGCGGCCCCCGGCGGCGCAAGGGGCG
Organism: Candidatus Krumholzibacteriia bacterium; assembly: GCA_035762505.1. GTDB lineage: Bacteria > Krumholzibacteriota > Krumholzibacteriia > WVZY01 > JAKEHA01 > JAKEHA01. The sequence goes on along the minus strand of DASTOO010000180.1, from coordinate 9,493 downwards.
GGAAATGCGCGGGTTGGAGTCCACCGCCACATAGCGTCCCTACTTCAGCGGCAAACGCAAAGGGGCCCGGCATCACGGCCGGGCCCCTTCGGCTTCAACTGTCAGCAACCGTCGATTTACAGATCGGCCGGCTTGAGCGTCTTGCGCTTGTTGGCCTTGGCGCGCTCGCCCGCGGACTTGATCATCGCGCGAACAGCCTTGTCGAGTGCCGGGTAGAAATCGCTCGACACGTTGTAGCCCTTCGCCGCGCCCTTGGTCCGCGACTTCGAGATGATGAGCTCGGCGCTCGCGGCCTTCTTTGCAGCTTTTGCCATTTCGGACTTCCCTCCGAGAGAGATTGTGAATGGTGAGAAAACGGCTCTCCAGAGCCTCGTATTGCGTTGGGAATATCAGGAACGCAAAAACCTGTCAAACACAAAAACGCGCGAGACGCCTGTTTTCGGGCGCGCGAGGCCGAATCCCGCCTGCCGGCCTCCCCGCGGGCCCACGGGAAACCCCGCCAGACCTCATTTGCCGGGCACTTTGGGGAGCGTGATCCCCACCTGCTTCTGGTACTTGCCCTTCTTGTCCTTGTAGGACACGAGGCAATCCTCGTCGCTCTCGAAGAACAGCACCTGCGCGATGCCCTCGTTTGCGTAGATCCGGGCCGGCAAGGGGGTGGTATTCGAGATCTCCAGGGTCACAAAGCCCTCCCATTCGGGCTCGAAGGGGGTCACATTGGTGATGATGCCGCAGCGCGCATAGGTCGACTTGCCGACACAGATGGTGAGGACATTGCGCGGGATGCGGAAGTACTCGACGCTCCGCCCCAGGGCAAAGGAGTTGGGCGGGATGATGGCGACGTCGCCCTTGAAGTCCACGAACGAACGGGGGTCGAAGTTCTTGGGATCGACCACGGTCGAGTTGATGTTGGTGAAGATCTTGAACTCGTCCGCGATGCGGATGTCGTACCCGTACGACGACACGCCGTAGGAGACGGCGTTGTTGCTCACCTGGGAATCCGAGTATGGCTCGATCATCCCGTATTCCTTGACCATGCGGGTGATCCACTTGTCCGGCTTGATCGACATGTCGTCCTTTCGTCTGCTGTTGTGGCCGCGCGGGTCCTGTCCGCCAGCAGCCCGCGGCTGCCATCCGCGCGGAACATCTCGGGCGGGCAGCAGAATACGACAGCGCTGCCGCGCTGTCAAAGTGGTCAGCGGGAGCGCGGGGCGGAGAGGGCGGCGCGGAAGTCGTCCGCCAGCGCGGAGTCGGTGCGGAACACGCCGAGCGAGTACGCGGTGACCGCGTCGCTGTGTTTCTGCTCGACACCGCGCATCGCCATGCACAGGTGCCGCGCCTCGATGTGAACCGCGACGCCACGCGGCTTTAGCTGCGTCCGCAGGTCGCGCGCGATCTCGCGCGTCATGCGCTCCTGCACCTGCAGGCGACGGGCGTGCACCTCCACGAGCCGGGCGATCTTGCTCAGACCCGCCACGCGCCGCGCGGGAACGTATGCCACCGAGCACTTGCCGAAGAACGGCACCAGGTGGTGCTCGCACACCGAGAAGAAGTCGATGTCGCGCACGAGCACCATGCCGTCATAGCCGTCCTCGAAAACGCCCTCGGAGAAGACCTCCTCGGCCGAGGATGCATAGCCGCACGTGAAATGGCGCCACGCTTCCGCCACGCGTGCCGGCGTATCCCGCAACTCGCTCGCGTCCGGGTCGCGGTCCAGCGCGGTGAGAAACGCCCGCACCGCGGCGGCCAGTGGATCGCCCGCGGGGGGACGTTTCGGCGCCGGTTTCCTGTTCCGCACTGCTATTCCTTTCGCGCGGCCTCGCGGCCGGTCTCCGAGTGGACCAGGAAGCGTTCCGCGTCGAGCGCCGCCATGCACCCCATCCCCGCGGCCGTGACCGCCTGCCGGTACACGTGATCGGCCACGTCACCCGCCGCGAACACGCCGGGGACGTTCGTGCGCGTGGTGCCGGACTCGACCAGCAGGTAGCCGTTCTCATCCATCGCGACGTAGCCCCTGAAGATCTCCGTATTGGGTGTGTGGCCGATCGCGACGAACAGCCCGCCGCAAGCGAGCGTGCGTCCGGCGCCCGTCTTGACGTTCTTCAGGCGCACACCCGACACCTTGCCGTCTCCGAGCACCTCGTCCACGACTGAGTTCCATATGAACTCGATCTTGGGGTTCTTGAAGGCGCGATCCTGCATGGCCTTCGACGCGCGCAGCTCGTCGCGCCGGTGGACGACGTACACCTTCGACCCGAACTTGGTGAGGAACGTCGCCTCCTCGAGCGCGGTGTCACCGCCGCCGACGACCACGATCACCTGATCGCGGAAGAAGAACCCGTCGCACGTCGCACACGCCGAGACGCCGTGGCCCATGAGCTTCGACTCGCTCGGGATCCCCAGCCAGCGCGCGGTGGCGCCGGTGGAGATGATCAGCGCGCGCGACCGGAACGCCTGCTCGCCCGCGTACACCGTCTTCACCGGTCCGTCGAGCTCGACGCGGTCGATGCTCGCGAACTCGAACGCGGTGCCGAAGCGCGCGGCCTGTTTCTTCATGACGTCCATCAGCTCGGGGCCCATGATGGGGTTTTCGAAGCCCGGGTAGTTCTCGACTTCCGTGGTGATGGTGAGCTGGCCGCCCGGCTGGATGCCCTCGATCACGAGCGGCGCCAGGTCGGCGCGCGCGGCGTAGATGGCGGCGGTAAGCCCGGCCGGACCCGAGCCCAGAATGATGATGTTTCGGATGTCGCTCATGGGGGAAGGAGCACCTTTCGTCTGGTTAACCCGTTGACTATACACCGGTTTCATCGCAAGTCAAGACCGGTGGTTGCCCGCGCGCGCGCGCTCCCTTACCATGGACACAGCCCCACCGGTACCAGGAGTCCCATGCGCGCGTCTCGATATTGCTCCGTCGCAGCAACCGCCCTGCTCCTTGCAGCGGGTGTCGCCTGCGACGAAGACGGCCCGCCCACCGGCACCACCGGCCCGCCGCCGCCCGACGGCGGCGACGTGGTGGCGCCGCAGCCGGTCGCCGACCTCGCCCTGACCTATCTCCCCGCCACGCGGGAGGTCGAGTTCGCGTGGACCGCGCCGCGCGACGACGATGAAACCGACCACGTCGCGCGCTACGAGCTTCGTTACTCGTACTCGTTCCCGCTCGACTGGGACCTGTCGGTGTCGATCGCCGATCCCCCCGTGCCGGAGCCGGAGGGAACCCCGCAGTCCTACGCACTCGCGAATCCGCTCCGCGGCCGGGACATCTACGCCGCCGCGCGAACCTGGGACGCCGCCGGCAACCCGTCGCCGATCGCTCCGGTGACGCACATGCGCGTCCCCGGGCTCCGCTTCGAGGCGCTGTGCGAGGGCGTGTTCACGCGCGCCCCCGTCGAGGGGCTGGACGCGCTCGTCACGACCAGCACATCGTGGGATTTCACCACCGGCCCCGACGGCGTGATCCTGCTCGAGAGCATCACGAGCGGCACCGTGGGAGTCCGCATTGAAACCGGGGCGGCTGCGGACGCCTACCATCGTTACGAGAACACGTTCGTCATGAGCGACGACCTGGCGCTTTCGATTCCGATGATCCCCGTGATTCCCGCGGCCATGGCACCGTACCAGAACATCCTGCAGATCGTGATCGACGCGCTCGTGAACGCCGGGTCCGCCGGCGTGCTCAAGCGCTGGCACACCTACCCCATCCCGTGGTATGCGCGCGAGTTCGTCAACGTGAACGGGCTCAACTATACGGAGCTGACGCGGCAGGCGGCGGCGCAGTGGAATGCAAGGACCGGAATGGAGATCTTCGTCGAGGTTCCGGCCAAACCGGCGAATGGCATCGAGGTGTTGTTCCTCCCCCGCTCGACCATGGGGATCTCGAACGGCTTCACCGAGCACACCAACGACGCGGACGGCTACCCGGCGGGCGAGGTCATCAAGATCGTCGACGATTTCTCGGACGGGGCGAAGCTCTACTCCATCCTGATGCACGAACTCGGGCACACCATCCGCCTGGGCCACCTGCCGGCGGGCTTCATCATGTACGGCGGACAGCCGCTGCCGTCCGACATCACCGACGACGAAGCGCAGGCCGTGCAGATGATGCTGGCAATCCCCAACGGCACCCGGCTGCCGATCTACGACGCCGCGCTCACGCGCTGACGGCGGGTACCCCCCAAAAAAAGTCCTTCCCTCCGTCGCAACGGTCGAGATGCTGCGGGGAGAAACAACATCTCTAGTGGAACCCGCGCGAGCGAAGGGAAGGATTATCGAGCGATGATGCAGAGCCGTTATATGCAGGCAGGCCACCGAGCCGCTCCTGTCGGCGCGTCATCGGGGACATATATCGGTAGCCGCCAAGCCTCGCACAGTTTACCAAGGCGGGAGCGCGGGTGCAAAAGCTAATTTTGCTGAGCCCCCGATCCCGCCGGCAGCGTCCGCTCGAAGAGCTTCCAGGCCCGCGTCATCTGATCGGTCCACGAGGACGCGCGCAGGTAGCCGTGGCGCTCCACCGGGTGTAAAGCAAGCTCCCAGTTCTCCTTCCCGAGCTCGATCAGGCGCTGCGCGAGGCGGACGTCGTCCTCCGCGAGCACGTTGTCGTCGCGCAACCCATGGAGAATCAGCAGGTTGCCCTTCAGCCCCTCGGCGAAGTAGATGGGCGACGAGCGCCGGTAGGCCGCGGGGTCATCCACCGGCGTGCCGAGTATCCGGACCGTGTACCAGTGATTGTAATGCGCCCAGTCGGTGACTGAGCGCAGCGCCGCCCCGGACGCGATGTCGTCGGGGTACTTGAACATTGCCATCAGGGTCAGAAACCCGCCGTATGACCCGCCGTACGCTCCCACCCGGTGCTTCTCCACGCCGTAACCGGCGACGAGCAGGCGCGCGCCGTCGATGATGTCGTCCAGGTCGCGGCCGCCCATGTGCTTGTAGATCGCCGTCCGGCACTCACGCCCGTACCCTGCCGAGCCGCGGTAGTCGATGTTGAGCACGGTGTAGCCGTGCGCGGCGAGCATCGCGTTGAACATATACTCCCGATAGTAGTTGCTCCAGCTGTCGAGGACGTTCTGCAGGTAGCCGGCGCCGTGGATGAAGATCACACCGGCGCGGTTCGGTGTTCCGCCGAAGCGCTCGGGCCGGAAGACGTGGGCGGGGACGCCGACGCCGTCCGACGCCGGAAAGACGATGCGCTCGGGTTCGAGCCACGACCAGCCGCGGAACAGCGACGTGGTCGATCGGGTCAGCGGCCCGTCGAGCGCCCCGGTCCCGGGGTCGAGGAGAAAGAGCTCCGGCGGCGTCGTCGCGGTGGAATGAAGCACGACCGCGCGTTCCATGCCGGCCGAGAAGGTGAGCTCGTAATCGCCGGGGACGGTCGTGAGCAGCGTCTTCCCGGAGCCGTCGAGGTCCATGACCCACACGCGGCGCGAACCGGGGAACTCCTCGTTGGTCACGACGAACCAGCGGGCGCGCTCCTCGTCGAGGAACGCGTTGTGCACCTCGTAGTCCCCGCGCGTGAGCTGGGTCCTCCGCCCGGACAGCGAAACCGTGTACAGGTGTCCCCACTCGTCGGGCTCGCTGATGAAATAGATGGCCCTGCCGTCCGGCATCCAGGCGCCGGTTTCGTAGAACGACGGGCCGTCCACCCACGCGTCATCGTGGAGGCGGTCCAGCACGCGCGACGCCACCTTGCCGTCGGACGCGCGCTCGCCCGGCGAGGCCACCATGAAATAGCGGTCGTGCCAGTCCGCGGAGATTCCGCGCACGAGCAGGTCGTCCCCGGCCGGGGACCACGACATCGGCTCGACGATCATGGTCTCGTCCGCGGCGAGGCGCACCAGCGAGTCTCCGTCGAGGTCGACGAACACCACGAACTGCGACTCCTGCTCGTCCCCCACCTTGGAGCGGACGTCCTCGGTTTCCGTGTAGCCGCTCTTGGTGACGATGATGGGAATCCGGGGGGCCTCGGCGCCGCTCGCCGGCCGCGTGATCCCCAGGGCCACGAAGCGGCCGCTGGGAGACACCAGCGTCCGCGCGACCTCGAGGCCCGCGCCGACGTGGATCGTCTTCGGATCGTCCTCGTCCTTCTTGTCGCCGCGATCCTTGAACTCCGCGAACAGCTCCTTCTGCTGGTCGATGAGGAACTGGCGCTGCGCGGATGGCTTCTTCGCCTCGGGATCGTCGGTGAGCGAGAGATTGGTGAGCTGGGTCACCGGACCGCCGTCCCACGCGACGGAGTACACGTCGTTGCCCGAACGGAACCACACCGTGCGTCCGTCGGGCGAGATCTGCACCGAACGCTCCGCGGCCGCGGTGTCGGTAATGCGGCGCGCGCGGCCCGCGGCGTCGACGAGGAACACGTCGCCGCCGCGGATCTCCGCGCGGTGATTGCGATCGCGGTCCCACGCGAACTCGTCGGGCGCGGTGGTATCGGCGACGGCGTCGGCGAGCTTCTCCATGCTCTTCGCGGCGACGTCGAGCCGCCACGTGCCCGCGTCCTTCTCCAGATCGAGGTAGTGCTCGTAGGCGTTCTCCGGCGCAATCGCGTTCATCGAGTCGAGACGCGCCGGATCGTTCCACTGGAAGAAGACCGCGCCGCCGTCCGCGGAGAAGCGCGGATTGGACGGCGCCGTGCCGACCAGGCCCGGCCCCTGCATGATCTGCCGGACCGTCAGTTGCTGGAGACTCCGTCCCCCTTCCGCCACGGGCGCCCCCGCCGTGGTCGGGCCCGTCTCACGGGGCTTCTTGCCGCAGGAAGCGAGGAGGAGGACCGCGCAGAGGAGCGTCAGGATGCGACCGAACATGGAGTACCGCCTTCAAGGAGCGCGCGCGACGCGACGCGGAAGGGCCCGGCGTCCGCGCGGGAACGGGACGAATCGGAAGCCGCGGCACGTACGACTTGTTGCCGGAATTTACGGTGTTGTATCATACAGCCGCCTCGAGCGAAATACCCTTTCGAAAGGAACGAACGGCATGGACGTCGATACGCTGCGGAATATGACCGTCGCGGAACTGCGCGAGGAAGCGAAGAAACTCGGCGACGTCAAGGGGGTCGCCTCGATGAAGAAGGACGCCCTGGTTCACCTGCTCTCGGGCGGCGGCTCCAGTGCCGCCCACCCGGCCAGGCGGGGAAAATCCGTCGGCCTGGACCTCCCCGCGCTCAAGCACAAGGTGCGCGAGCTCAAGGCGAAGCGCACCGAGGCCACCGCGAAGGGGCAGAAGGCGAAAGTCACGGAGTACAACACGGACCTCCGCGCGCTGCGCCGCCGCCTGCGTCGCGCCGCGCGTCGCCGCCGGCCGGCGTCCTGAGCCCGGGTCGTGATTCAATCTCATAACGATGACCGGCGACTCCGCCCGCGCGGAGAGTCCGCCCGAAAGGTTACATGCAACCGACCATCGACTCCATGACGGCGCCGAAGCCCATCCGCTCGTCGTTCAATCCCGCGCTGGAGGACATTCGTATGTCCCCCATCGTCTCGATCAGCGAAGAAGCGCGGGTGCGCGCGGTTGACTACGAGAAATCGGGCAGCCGGTTCGTGTTCTTTCAGCGCGGCGAGATAGATTTCCCGACGCCGGCCTTCATCGTGGACGCCGCCAAGCGCGGTTTGGACGAGGGGCTCACCAAGTATCCGAAATCGGGCGGCGAGAACTTCTTTCGCGACGCGGTGGCGCGCCGCCTCAAGGCCGACCACGACGCGGACATGGACGCGGCCCACGTCGTCGCGACCTACGGCGGCCAGGAGGGCCTGGAGCTCTCGTTCAAGCTGTTCAGGACGGGTGCGGGCTTCTCGCCCACGTGGAGCTGTGCCCTCGAGAACTTCGTGCCATTCGCGCAGCTCGATTTCGTCGAAGTTCCGCTGAACCGCGACTTCTCGGTGGACTTCGACCGCGTCGAGGACGCGGTGCGCGGCCGCGACTTCTTCTATCTGAACAACCCGCAGAATCCCACCGGCAAGGTGTTCACTCCGGAGGAGCTCACGCGCATCGTCGAGATCTGCACGCGGCACGGCGCATTCGTGATCGCGGACGAAGCCTACGAGAAGATCGTGTACGACGGCGCGCACTATTCGCTGTCGAAAGTTGCGCAGGAGAACATCATCACGGTGTTCACCATGTCCAAGGCGTTCGCGATGACCGGATGGCGCATCGGTTACGCCGTCACGCGCAATGCCAAAGTGGCGAAACTGCTTCGACTCGGCAACTACACGCAGACGGCCGGCGTGCCCGCATTCCTGCAGTACGCCGCGGCGGAAGCGCTGAACAACGTTCGTGAGAGCCGCGCCGCCATCGCTGCGATGGTCGAGGAGTTCCACCGCCGGCGCGACGCGCTCTACCACGGCTTGCGCGACCTCCCGGGCATCACGGTCGACCGGCCGGCGGGGGCCTTCTACATGTTCCCGGATTTCTCGAACGTGATTCCGCGCGACCTCGCCGGCGAAGAGCGCAGCCACTATATCTATGAGCTGCTGATGCAGAACGGAATCGCGACGGTGCACGGCTCCTGCTTCGGCCACCACTTCACGGACAACGTGCGCATCTCGTTCTCCGCGACGCCGGTGCCGGTGATCCAGGACGCCGTGGAGCGCTTCCGGCGCATTTTCGGGTAGAGCCGGCGTGACGGCCACGCAGATCGTCGTCAACATGGCCGTCAGCGTCGACGGGCGCATCACCACGCGCACGCGGGAGCACTTTGCGCTGGGGAGCGAGAACGACCGCCGTCTCATGGACGAGCTGCGCGCGCGCGCCGACGCCGTCATCGTGGGCGCGGGCACCGTCCGCCACGACGGCTGGCCCATGATCCTCCGTTACGACGACCTCCGCCGGCGCCGCGTCGCGCGCCGGCGTTCCCCGAACCCGGTAAACGTCGTGCTGAGCAGCGCGCTCGACCTTCCCATCGGCGCGCACTTCTTCCAGTCCGGGGACACCGAACGGATCGTGTTCACCACGCGCCGCGCGCCGGCCGCGCGCGTGAAACGCTTCACGCGCGTGGCGGAGGTGGTCGTCCTCCCGGGCCGGACCCTCGCGCCCGCGGCGGTCGTGGCCAACCTCCACCAGCGCGGGCTGCGCCATCTGCTGCTGGAAGGCGGCGGCGAGATCCACTATTCGTTCGCCCGGGCGGGGCTGGTGGACCGGCTCTACGTCACCATCACGCCGCGCCTGATCGGCGGCACCGGCGCCCCGTCGCTGCTCGATGGAAAAGGATTCCTCAAGCGCGACCACCTGCGCCTCGAGCTCGAATCCCTGCGGCGCAAGGGCGACGAAGTCTTCCTGCGCTACCGGGTGCTCCGCGCGCGGCGGCCCGCAAAAGCGGGGTGACGGCCCCCGCGGCCGTCTGTTATCATTGTATCTCGCATCTTCGCCCGAAGCACTTCACTACCAGACGGGGAGAGGCCGCACATGCGCAGAGCCGTGCTGACGCTGAGTTTCCTTGCTGTATCCGCAACTTCGACTTCGGCGCAGATCGTTCCGCCCGCGCCGGGCGTCGAGATTCCACCCGAGG
>DASTOO010000179.1:0-5737 GCA_035762505.1 Candidatus Krumholzibacteriia bacterium | reverse complement strand
CCAGAACATCCAGTCCTCGTTCACCACGAGCACGATGCGCGCGGGACGCGCACCCACGGTGAGCGATGGCGCGTCAGACATCGCGCGGATCCTTCCCGCCGGCGACCGCGCGCAGGACCGACACGAAACGCGGTCCGTAGGCCTCGAGGCTGTAGTTGCGCACGAGCCATGCCCGCGCGCGCTCCCCCATGCGGGCGCGCGCAGTTGCATCCGTCAGGAGCCCCGCGAGGTGCCTCTCCCACTCGCCGTCGCCGCGCGCGACGAATCCGGTCTCGCCGTCGCGCACGATCTCCTCCACGCTGCCGCGCGGCGACGAGACCGTCGCGAGCCCCGCGCTCATGTACTGGAGGAGCTTCAACGAGCACTTGCCGCGCGCCCATTCGTCGTCCGGGAGCGGCATGATGCCGACGTCGAACTCGCGCAGCTCGTCCGCCTCGGTGGCGAGGGACCACGGGCGCGACGTGACCTCGAGGCCGGGAACCGGCGCGGGCGCCGCCCCGACCAGGCGCAGCTCGAAGGGAACGCGGGCGTGCACGCGCGCCAGCGCGGCGTGGACGCCGGGCAGGTAGCGCGCCGTCTCGGGGCTGCCGATCCAGCCCACCACCGGCTTCTCGCGTCGCGCCGTGGTGGCGGCCGGCGTGAAGCGCGCCGCATCCACCACGGTGGGAAAGAGCAGCGTCCGCGCGTTGAACGCGCGCGCGTAATCGGCGAGCCAGCGGTTGCCGGCGAGCACCGCCGTCGCCGACGCCATCGCGCGCGGGATCTTGTGCTCGAGCATGCGACGTCCGCGGTACGGGAGGTGAATCGCGTCGTCGACGTCGAGGATCACGCGCGCGCGGGCGCAGGAGAGCAGGCGTTCCGCCAGCGCCGGCGCCCCCGGGAACAGTTCCTTCTGCACGAACACCACGTCGAAGCGCTTGGCGCGGCCGAGCGTCGCCGCGCGCCGCAGGGCGCGGCCGGCCAGGTACCACGGGTCGGCGGATCGTCCCGCGAAACGCGCGTCGAGGTAGCGATCATCCACCAGCGGGTGCATCTCCCAGGCGATTCCGGCCCGCTCGAGGAACGGGAGGAACTGAACGACGCGGTAGCGGCTGCTGGGACCGGTGGCAGTATAACGGGTGAGAAAAAGGACGCGCACCGCGCCTCCGTGGATCAGTTGCGGGGGCGGCCGGCGAGCGCGTCTTCGACGATCCCGCACAGCAGGTGGATCACGACGAGGTGTACTTCCTGCACGCGCGGAGTATCCGAGTCCGGCACCGCCACCACGACGTCGCTCGCGACCCCCACCTTCCCACCGCCGGCGCCGGTGAGCGACACCACGCGCGCGCCGGCGTCGCGCGCAGCCCGGCAGGCGCGCACGACGTTCTCCGAATTGCCGCTGGTCGAAATCGCGACCAGGCAGTCGCCCGCACGCGCGAGCCCGCGCACCTGGCGCGCGAACACCTCGGCGAACTCGTAGTCGTTGGGAACGGCGGTGAGCGTGGCCGTGTTCTCGTTGAGCGAATACGCGCGCAGGGGATGACGCTCGCGCTTGAAGCGCCCCACCAGCTCGCCCACCAAGTGCGTGCTCTGCGTGGCGCTGCCGCCGTTGCCGCACGCGAACACAGTTCCACCGCTCTCGAGGGAGCGGACCAACTCCGCCGCCGCCGCGGCCACGGCCGGCGCCAGCGCCTCCGCGCGCGCGGCCAGATCGACGCGCTCGCGCAAGCGGGAGCGGATATCGTCCACGCCGGGGATCGCCATCACAGCACCGTGATCTCGCAGTTGTCGCCGACCATGAGACGGTAGGCGCGCGGCGGCTTCGTCCCGCGCCGCACCACGACGTTCTTGCCGATCAGGCTGTCGCTGAGGCGGCTCCCGATGTCGAGAATCGAACAGTTCTCCAGGATGATGCTGTTCTCGACCTCGCTGTCTTCGATGTGCGATCCCGGGCCGATGCTGGTGAAGGGACCGATGTAGGCGTTGACGATGCGCGCGCCCTTTCCGACGATGCAGGGGCCGCGCAGGATGCTCCCCTTGATCTCCACGTCGTCGTCGAGGTGCACGTGGCCGTGAAACTCGGAATCCTCCAGCTGCTTGGTCTCGACGCGCGTCGCCATGCCCGTGAGCACCATGCGGTTCGCGTCCAGCATGTCCTCGAGCTTGCCGGTGTCCTTCCACCATCCCTCCACGATGTGCGACTGCACGTGGAAGCCGTGCTCGATCAGGTACTGGATGGCGTCCGTGATCTCGAGCTCGTTGCGCCAGCTCGGCTTGATGCGGTCGGTGGCCTCGAAGATGGAGGGCGTGAACATGTACACGCCCACCAGTGCGTAGTCGCTCTTGGGGTTCTTCGGTTTCTCCTCCAGGCCGACGACGCGGTCCCCCTTCAACTCGGCGACGCCGAAGTCGCCCGGGTTCTTGACGCGCGTCAGGAGAATCTGCGCGTCGTACTGGCCCCCGGTGAACTCCTCCACGAAACCCCGGATGCCGCCGGAGAGGAGGTTGTCGCCCAGGTACATGACGAAGGGATCGTCCTTCATGTAGTCGCGCGAGATCTTGACCGCGTGCGCCAGCCCCAGCGGCGCCTCCTGGCGGATATAATGAATGCGCGCGCCGAAGCGGCCGCCGTCGCCGACGGCCTGCATCACCTCGTCGGCGGTGTCGCCCACGATGATCGCGATGTCCTCGATGCCGGCGTCGCGGATCGCCTCGATGCCGTAGAAGAGAATGGGCTTGTTGGCGATGGGCACGAGCTGCTTTGCGCTCGTGTGCGTGATGGGACGCAGCCGCGTCCCTTTGCCGCCCGCCAGAATGAGTGCTTTGATGACCGATCCCAGCCTTTCCCGCGGACGACGAACCGTCAGTCCGAACTCTGAACGACCGCGTACACGGACAGGAACAGGCTCGTGAGACTCACGAAGCCGATGAATATGTTTCCGAGCACGACCGCCGTGCGCCGTTTGACCAGGATCGTCTCGCCGCGGTACACGACGCTGTTGCGGTCGCCGCTGCGGCGATTGCCATTGTCGTCGAAGATCTCGAGCTTGTCGATGCTCCCGATATCGGTGGGACCGCCCGCCATGGCGATGTAGCGGCTGGCCGGGAGCCCGCGCTGGAATTCCACGTCGCCGGGGGTCACCACCTCGCCCGACACGTACACGATGTCCTCCAGGCGCGGAATGTTGATCACGTCGCCGGGCTGCAGCGGCACGGCCAGCGAGGAGTCGCCGCGCACGAGCCTCGAGAGATCGACCGGGATGAACTCCATGGCGCCGTCCGCCTTCTTGCGTTCGATCTTCGAGTTCGACAGGTCGAAGTCCTTGCGCAGGCGGATGAAGCGCGGCCGGAAGGAGTCCAGCGTCTCCCCCTCCGCCAGATAGATGCGCCCGTCGCGGCCGCCGCCGCCCTGCACGCGCACGAAGTCGATGCCCGGGAAGCTGCGCTTGTCGGGCACGACCACGACGTCGCCGTCCTGCATGACGGTGCTCGCGGCCGCGGGTTCGGGGAGTCTCGTCACCGTGATCTCGCCCGCGTCCGACAGGCGTTCCAGCACCATGTCGGCGGGGTCCGCGTTGGTCGTGAAGCCCCCCGCGAGCGCGATCATGTCCGCGGCGGTCTCGCCCGGGACGATCTCGAAGCGCCCTCCGCTCCACACCTCGCCGGCGACACTGCACATCGGTCCGCGCGGCGGCACGAAGAGGGACTGCCCCTCGTGCAGCATCGGGTTCCCTTCCGTCTCGCCGAGCCGCTCGAGCCGGACGAGGTCGACCTTCGCGGTCACCTCGCCGCCCTCGCGGATCTCGATCTCACGGCGCGAGCCCGGCGAGGCGACGCCGCCCGCGGCGGCAACCGCGGCGTCCACACGAAACGGGGCGAAGACCTCCACCGCGCCCGGGGTCACGACGTCGCCGAGCACGTAGACCACGAACGAGCGCGGGACCAGGAGCTGGCAGTGAATGTCCGACCCGCGGTAGAACGTGGCGAGCTCGGACTTCAGCGCCTCGCGGAACATGTCGATGGTGAGCCCGGCCGCGTGCACCAGACCGGCGTTGGGGACGAGCACCTTCCCCTCCGGAAGCACCGTGAGCGGAATGTCGACGCCCTGCGGGCGCAGAAAGATGATGAGCTGGTCGCCCGGGCCGAGCACGTACGTCGCGGGATCGATGGGCGCGTCCAGACCGCGCGGCGGGAGTGACGCCTGCATGGTGGCGAGGGAGTCCGCCGGCACGGTGGCGGGCGTCGGGGCCGCAATGCGCGAATAGGCGCGGGGACGGCGGCTGCCGATGATCTGGGCGGGCGCCACGGTGGTAACTCCCATGACCAGGATCATGACCGACGCCGTGACGCGAAAGAATCTTGGTATCCTCATGTCACCTCACGCTGGCGCCAGAGCGCCGCGCAGAAATTCGCTCACGCGGTCGAACTCACGTACCCCCGGGAGTCCGAACTGGGCCATGTGCGGCTTACCCCCGCCGCGGTACCCCAGCTCGGCGCCGACCTTCCGCGTGAGGTCGTCCGCCCGGATTCCCCGCTCCTTTATAGCAGAGTCGCTCACAACCACCAAACACACCGGTTTCTCGACCGCCGCCTGGCAGACCAGTGCCACACCGGTGCCGATCCGGCCCCGGAGGGCGTCCCCGTAGCTGCGCAGGGCGTTGACGTCGGGAACGTCCACCGTGAGCGCCACGAAGCGGATCCCGCCGATGTCCACCGCGCCGGCGAGGGCGTCCGCCGCCTCGCTCTGGGCGCGGCGCGCCTCGTCGCGCTTCTGCCGCTCCGCGAGCGCCTCGTTCTCTTCCAAGAGAGCGCGCACGCGGCGCTCGACGTCGGCCGGCGTCACGCGCAGGAGTGCCGCCACCTGCTCCCAGTCGCTCAGCGCGCGCCGCACCATGTCCAGCGCACCGGTTCCCGTGACGGCCTCCACGCGGCGCACTCCCGACGCGACCGCACTCTCCTGGCGCACGAAGAACGCGCCGATCTCGCCGGTGCGGCGCAGGTGCGTGCCGCCGCACAGTTCCCTGGAAACGGAGTCCACGGAGATGACGCGCACCACGTCCCCGTACTTCTCGCCGAAGAGCGCCATCGCGCCCGCGGCGATGGCGTCCTTGTACGCCATGTGCTCCGCGGTCACGGCGAGGTCGTTCATGACGGCCTCGTTCACGATGCGCTCGATCTCGGCCACCTCGTCGGGTTTGACCGCCTGGAAGTGGTGGAAGTCGAAGCGCAGCCGGTCCGGAGCCACCAGCGACCCGGCCTGGGTCACGTGCGTCCCCAGGACCCGGCGCAGGGCCGCGTGCAGGAGATGGGTCGCGGTGTGGTTGCGCATGGTCGCGAAGCGCCGCTCCTTGTCGACGTGGAGGCGCCCCTCGGGGTGGGCCTTGATCTGTTCGACCACACGTGCGCGATCATTCGGGATGCGCAGGAGGTGCGCGATGCGATCTCCCGCGCGATAGGTGTCAACCACCACGAGCGGATTGTCACCGAAGGCAGCCGAACCTGCGTCACCCACTTGCCCGCCGCCTTCGGGATAGAACACGGTGCGGTCGGTGGTCAGCTCGATGAACTCTCCCTCGTGGCGCGCAACCCGATTGGGACTCGGGTCCCCCAGGGTACCTGCGACCGCATCGCACTCAAGCTCTTCATAGCCAAGGAACTCCGTGCGGTCGACCGGACGGACCAGCTCCGTCACGTGCAGGCTCCCGGAATCCACCATGGACATGGTTTCCGCGCCCTGAATAAACTTCGCGCTCTTGCG
>DASTOO010000178.1:0-2768 GCA_035762505.1 Candidatus Krumholzibacteriia bacterium | reverse complement strand
GGGTGCCGGATGCGCCCCCAGTTGATCCGCAGCCAGATTCTCTCGTGGTAGTAGTAGAGAACCACGCGCACCGTGTGAAAAATGATCGTGATGATCGACATTTCCTTCCAGTCGCGCGTCACCGCGTACGCGATGCCGCCCAGTAGAAAGATGCCGACGATGCGCCAGGTCAGCGATTTCATGATGGATCGCTTGTGTGTTTCCATGCGCGTGGTCCTTCCCGGCCTTCAAACGAAAAGCGGCGCGCACCATTGGTGCGCGCCGACCTCGGAGATCACCAGCCGGACCGGTGGGCCGGCCGGACCCCCACCCTTGCATGACTCCAACCGCTTGCGCGGTCGGAGGGAAGTGTAATCACGTTCTCCCGAACGTGCAACGATTTCACCTGCCACCACGGCTTCCATCCTGCGGAATGGCGTCCGGCGGAAGCATGCACTGTGCCCGTCCGTTGTTCTGCACGAGGCGGCGCAGGTACAGAAGGTTGTAGTCGTCCAGATACGTCCCATCCGTCGCCTCGGCCGCCTCCTCCCGCCCGGCGCTGTCCGCACCGAGCAGCCAGCGCGCGAGCAGAATCTCCGTGGCACCGTTCGAAATGGACCCGATCGAGGCGAACGGCGCGGAGAGCGACGGCGTGGGCAGCTTCCAGCGGACGAGGCCCTTCGGGCCGTACTCGCGGACTTCTGCTTCGTCGCCCGGGCTGATGCCGGCGAGCTCGCGCGCGATCATCACGGCGTCGTGGAGACCGCCGATTCTGTCGACGAGGCCGTTGGATTTCGCCTCGATGCCGGTCCAGACCCGGCCCTGCGCGAGCGCTTCCACCTTCTCCTCCGACATCTTCCGGTTCTTCGCGACCGCTTTCACGAACCCCGCGTACATCGACTTCATCCCGTCGAGCGCCTGTTCGCGCTCCTCGTCGGTCACCGCGCGGTGCGGAATGGCGACGGGGAGCAGCGGCGGCTTCAGCGCGTAGAACAGATCCGCGTGCTCGCCGGCTTCCACGAAGTCCCCCTCCATGCCGACCTTCTCCCCGATCCCCTTGTCCCATACCCAGCCCGAGATGACGCCGATGGAGCCGGTGATGGTGGTCGGCTGGGCGACGATCACGTTCGAGCACATGGAGAGCCAGTACCCGCCCGACGCGGCGACGTCCCCCTGCGACACGACGACGGGTTTCTTCTCCATGATCCGGCGCAGCTGCGAGGCGACAACGTCCGACGCCACCGGGCTCCCGCCCGGCGAGTCGACGCGCAGCACGACCGCCTTGACCCCGCGGTCGCCGCGCAGGCGCCGGAGAATCTTCTCGAGCTCGCGCGCCTCGATGCCGTCGTCCATCGCGCATGCGCCGATCGCGTACACGACCGCGATCTCGGGGATCTCGCCCCACTGCTTGGACGGGTACCACACGTTGGCGAGCTGGCCGGCCTGGACGAACTGAACCTTGCGGTCCTCGAGCTTCTTCACGGCGTCCTTGAGCTCATCCCAGCGCCCCAGCTCGTCCACCAGATTTTCGTCGAGCGCCCTCTGCGCGATGAACATCACGTCTTCGTTGAGCCAGCGGTCCACGGTGTCCTCGCTGACTCCGCGGCCGGCGGCGAGGCCTTCGCGCATGGTCGCGTAGTACTGGTCGACCAGCGCCTGGCGCTGCTCGCGGTCGGCTTCGCTCATCTCGTGGCGCACGAGCGATTCCATCGCACTCTTGTACTTGAGGAAGCGCCACTCCTCGATGCCGAGGCCGAGCTTCTCGGCCATGTTGGCGACGTACGTCCGGCCCAGCACGTAGCCGGGCAGGAGCGCCAGCCCCTCGGGGTCCATCACGATGTGGTCGGCGGCGCTGGCGACGTAGTACGTCGACATGCCGAACTCGTCCACGAACACGACAACCTTCTTCCCCGTCGCCTGCAGCTCCTCGAGGCGCTGCCGGATCTCCCACGCCTGCCCGCGCGAGAGACGCGCGCCGGAGAGGTTGAGCGCGACGCCGGCGACGCGATCGTCGGTGCGCGCGCCTTCGAGCGCCGTCAGTACTTCCCGGAACGTGCGGCGCGAGTCGAGGAACCGGTAACGGCGGTAGGGCGGCGAGCCCTTTAGGTGCATGTCGAGGTAGCCGCTGCCCTCGAGCAGGGGATTCAGCAGGTTGGAACGCTCCGGGAAGCCCATGCGCACGCCCCAGTTGGTGAGCGCGAGCTCGCTGTCGTCGTCGAAGCGCGGCATCCACGACCCGCGCGCGACACCCTGGTTGAAGCCGGCGCCGAACGAGTACGCAAGGCCCACGGTGAAGCCGCGATTGCCGTCGGCGTCGTCGTCGAAGTAACGGCCGACGATCTTGAGCCCCGCCGGAATCTCCAGCATGGCGCCCGCGCTCCACGGTGTGGTGTCGATGCGATCGCCGTCCTGATAGGCGATTTCGATATCGCCGAACACGGTGAGGCGGTCGTCCCCCAGCGGCCGCACCCCGAGGTCGAACAGCTCCTGGTGGGCGCCGGACTCCGTGCTCAGGTTGACGTTGGCTCCGAGCGACAGGTAGCGGTTGAAACGCCCGGTCAGGCCGAGCTGGAAGAACTTCTCGCGCCCGAACGAATCCGTGTCGCCGCCGGACCATGCGTAGCCGACGCCGGTGGTGAACATGTTCGTGCCGCCGCCCAGGCCGATGCGATAGTCCGTGATGCTGCGCTCGCCCTCCGGCAGCTGCGCCTTGTTGTGCACGAAACCGAACCCGATGCCCTCGAGACCGAGGAAAGTCCCCCACCGGCTCGCGTCGGAGAGCGCGCCCG
>DASTOO010000177.1:0-2996 GCA_035762505.1 Candidatus Krumholzibacteriia bacterium | reverse complement strand
ATTCACGTGAGCGACCCCGCCTTCGAGGGCGGCGACGCGCTCGCCAGCGCGCGCGTGCTGGCCGAAGTGATCCGCCCGCTCGGCGCCGACCTCATTCTCGGCGGCAAGCAGGGCATCGACCACGACGCCGCGCAGACCATTCCCGCCATCGCCGAGTTCCTCGGTGTTGCGCAGGCGTTGATCGTGACCGAGCTCAAGATCGACGGCCGCGCGGCGACCGCGCGCCGGCGCGTCGAGGGCGGCGACGAGCTCGTCGAGCTGACACTGCCCGCGGCGGTGACGTGCGAGAAGGGGCTCAACGAGCCGCGCTACGCGTCGCTCCCCGGGATCATGAAGGCCAAGAAGAAGGAGATCCGCAAGGTGGGGCTCGCCGACGTGAAGCTCGAAGCCGGCCGCGTCGGCGCGGCGGGCGCGGCGAGCCGGCTGGTCCGCTACCACGCGCTCCCCGAGCGCCCGCCCGTGAAGATGATTGCGGGCGACGCAGCGCAGCAGGCGAAGGAGCTCGCGCGTCTCCTGCGCGAGGAAGCCAAGGTCATTTAGCCGCCGCGAAAGGACAAAGGGCATGTCGAAGGGAATTCTGGTATTCGGAGAGATTCGGGGCGGCGCGCTCAAGCCCATCACGAGGGAGATCGTTACCGCCGCCAATGCGTTGTCGGCGTCGGGAGGGGGCCCGGTCGCGATCGCGCTCATCGGCGACGGCGTCGACGCCGCCGTGAACGAGGCGACGGCGCTCCCGGCCGCGAAGGTCTTCGTGGCGAAGGACCCCGGGCTCGCGGCGTACTCCTCGGAGGGCTACACCACGGCGCTGAAGGCCATCATCGAGGCGAGCGGCGCCGACACGGTGCTCTTCGGCGCGACCACCATGGGCAAGGACCTGTCCGCGCGCGCGGCCGCGCGCTGCGGCGCCGCGCTCTTCACCGACTGCACGGAGGTGACGCTCGCGAACGGAACCCTGCGCGCGAAGCGCCCGCTGTACTCCGGCAAGGTCGTCGCGGAGATGGAAGCGGTGGCGCCGATGCGGTTCGCGTCGATACGCCCCAACATCCATGCGCCGGCGGCGGCCACAGGCTCCGCGGAAGTCGTGGCGGTGGCGGCCGGAATCGACGCCGCCTCGATCCACGGGCGCGTGAAGGAGTTCGTGGCGACGTCGGGCGGCAAGAAGGACCTCACCGAGGCCGAGGTCATCGTCTCGGGCGGGCGTTCGCTCAAGAGCGGAGACAACTTCAAGATTCTGCAGGACCTCGCCGACGTGCTCGGCGCCGCGGTGGGCCCTTCGCGCGCGGCCGTGGACGCCGGGTACGTGCCGCACTCGATGCAGGTCGGCCAGACCGGCAAGGTCGTCAATCCCAAGCTCTACGTCGCCGTGGGCATTTCGGGCGCGATCCAGCACCTCGCCGGCATGCGCACGTCCAAGGTGATCGTGGCGATCAACAAGGACGAGAACGCGCCCATCTTTCAGAAGTCCGACTACGGCGTCGTGGGGGACCTCTTCGAGATCGTGCCGCTGCTCACCCAGGAGTTCAAGCAGCTATTGGCGCGCTGACCCGTTCAAAACGGGTACATGAGCGAGATCGAGCCCACGGTCGCGGTGGCGTCGTCACCGTCACGATCGTGGTCCTCGGGCTGCCAGTCGAGGAGGACATTGAGCCACAGCGCGCGGTGGATGCGCGCGTTGACGAACACGCTCACGCGATGATAGAGGTAGTCGGAGAAGATCACTTCGGCGTTGTCGGTCGGCGCCGCATCCGCTGAGAAAGCCTCGTAATCGCGCCAACCCGGCTCGTACGACGCTGCCAGATAGAACCCGCCGGTCCCGATCTGCTCCAGCGCCAGCCGCGCTCCCAGCTCCCGATACTCGTCCTGGGGCGCGTCCCGGCTCGAGAGCCATCCGAATGCCGGCCCCGCCCCCAGCTTGAACCCTCCGTCGAACCAGTTGAGCGCCGCGGAGGCGCGCGATTCCAGGTAGTCATTGTACGCACCGGTGGCGACGTCGTAGTCGTAGTACTCCGCCTCCGCGGCCAGTTCGACGCTCCAGTGGGCGGACAGCGGCCTTTCGAAGAGTCCCGCACCCAGGATCGACCAGAAGGAACTGCGCGTTCCCCCGTCGGGATAGCGGCGCCGGTCCGCCGCGGCGGTGAGGTAGACGCGCTCGTGCGGGTCGCCGAACGCGCGAATCTCCAGCACGGGGCCCATAGAGTCATATTCGATCTCCGTGCTGTCCGGGATCGTCATGGTCGCGTAGCGAACCCCGGCGGACACACTCCGGAACGGATCACGGCCCAGATCGATCGCGGCGGTCAGGATGTTGCGCAGGTAGTCATAATCGAACTCGGTGCGCTGCTCGTAGTCCAGGCGCTCGAGGCGGTCGTCCAGCCGCACCGTGACCAGCGATCCCGCCCGGGCGCGCAGTCCGGCGCGCGCGTACGCGCGTGTGTAGTCGTTGGGGAAGGCGTAGGTCGAACCCTCGCGGAAGCCGCGTCGCGCGAGCTCTGCGTCGAGATTCATGACCCACGCGGCCGCCTTGCCGAAGCGGCGGGTCACCAGTGCGTGCACGGCACTCTCCCAGCTCGACTCTCCCAGGTACTGTCGGCCTTCCAGCAACACGTAGTCGCGTCCGAGTGCGCCGGCGGCGTACCCGAGTCGCAGGCGCATGCGCGCCTCATCGATACTGCTCAGCGTGTCCGCTTCGGCGATGGAGTAACGCTCCGAGTAGGTGTCGTAGCCGAGTTCCGCTGAACCCAGCCAGCGTCCGGCTTCGACCCGCCCCGGCGCCCACGCGCCGCCGACCCCGGCGAGAAGCGCGGCCGCGAGCGTGATGCCATGCGCCGGGCCGCGCGCGGGAGTCACCGCGGGCCGTCCCCGAAGAGTGCGATGGCCGCGGCGAGGAAATCGCGCGCGAGCGCGTCGTCGCCCGCCGCCAACGCGCCGAGCGCTTCGGTTCGCAGGGCGCGGGCCTCCGCGAGGAGCGCCGCGGGGGCGGTGCCGTCACCGTCGGC
>DASTOO010000176.1:0-7736 GCA_035762505.1 Candidatus Krumholzibacteriia bacterium | reverse complement strand
GCCACCGTCGGTTCATGGTACTCACAGCAAGCGTTTCACCACGAACACACCCACCATCGTGAACATGATCGCCAACTTTCCCAGCGTTCCCACAATGAAGCCGATCCAGGCCGCCACACCCGCTTTACCCGCCTGCACCACGTCGCGCCGCGCGATCAGCTCGCCGGCGACGGCGCCGATGAACGGCCCCAGCAGGATTCCCGCGAGCCCAAAGAACACGCCCGCGATCGTCCCCAGCACCGCGCCCGCCATCGCCATCCGGCTCGCCCCGACGCGCTTCACGCCAAGAGCGCTCGCGATGGCGTCGACCACGTAGGTCAGACCCATCAGGACGGCGATGATGATCAGCGTCGTGATCCCGACGTACTGGAAGTTCTCCGCCCACGCCGCCACGACGAGCCCGGCGAATACGAGCGGTGCCCCGGGCAGCACGGGCGCGATGACGCCGATGAAGCCGGCAACCACGAGGATCGCGGCGAGCGACCAGAGAACGATGGACTGGGTCATGCGGAGAGATTACCGCATTCGGGGTCAGGTCTTCAGCGTCTTCTTCTTGGCGGCCGGGAAGAGCACATTGTTGAGGATCAGGCGGTAGCCCGGCGAGTTGACGTGGAGATTGAGGTCGGTGGCCGGGTCGCCGACGGCGTGCTGGTAGTCCTCGGGGTCGTGGCCGCCGAGGAACGTGAACGTCCCGCGACCCGCGTTGCCGTGGAGGTACTTCACCTCGTCGTGCACCGCGTCCTCGCCCAGGATGACGACACTCTTCTTCACGACCTGCCTGCGGAAGCCCGTCGTCTGCCCGAGGAAGCCCTTCACGTAGCTCACGTGGTTCTGGGTGAGCATCGCCGGGACGGGGTCGTACTTCGCGGAAAACTCGAAGAGCGTGAAATAGTCCGCGTCGCTCCCGCGCGCGGAGACGTAGTCGCTGGTGTCGATGTCGGAGAACTCGTACACGAGCGGGCTCGTCACCAGCTTGAAGTCCGTGAACGCGAAGCAACGCTCGTAGTCGAGCTGGTCCTGGAAGCCCGGCGTGATGCCGTCGTAGTCGAACTCCTGCGCCACGATGTCGACGCCGCTCGCGGACAGCGCGACGTCGTACGAGTCGCACGCGGAGCACATCGCGAAGAGGAAGCCGCCGTTCATCACGTAGTCGCGGATCTTGTTCGCGACCGCCTTCTTCGCGTCGGACACCTTGTTGAAGCCGAGCTTGCGCGCGCGCGCCTCGGAGTCGCGCTGATCGGCCTGGTACCAGTCGGTGTGGCGGTAGGCCGCGTAGAACTTTCCGTACTGCCCCGTGAAGTCCTCGTGATGCAGGTGGAGCCAGTCGTACTCCTGGAGTTTCCCGGCCAGCACCTCCTCGTCGAAGACGCGCGCGTACGGAATCTCCGCGTATTCCATGGCGAGCGTCACGGCGTCGTCCCACGGCTGCTTGAGGGGCGGAATGTACACCGCCACCCGCGGCGCCTTCTCCATCCGCACCATCTCCATGTTGCTCTCCGCGATCTCGGCCTGGATCTGGGCCACCTGCGAGCCGCTCACGGTCTCGAAGGAGACGTTCTTCAGGCGGGCGTCCAGGATGATCGCGTCGGCCGCCGGCATGAGGAAGCTCCCGCCGCGGTAGTTCAGCATCCACTCCACCACGTGACCCTTCTCGAGGGCGTGGAACGCGAGGCCGTAGGCCTTGAGGTGGTTGGTCTGCTTCAGGTCCATGGGGACGAGGATCTGCTGGGCGAGCGCGGGCGCCGCGAACAGAACGACGAACACCACAGACAGCGCGGCTATGACGCTAGGGCGCATACGTCGCTCCCTCCTGCATCTTCCGAACCCGCTGGATGTCGCGGCGGATGTCGTCGAGCATCGCGTACTCGGGGTACGACATCAGAATCTGCTCGTACTCGTGCAGCGCGCGGTCGTACTGACCGAGTCCCGCTTCGTACACCTGCCCGATCGAGCGCAGCACCACCGGCGAGTTCTCGTGGGCGGGATAGTCCGAGAGAAAACGTCGCAGCGCGGCGATGGCGGCGTCGAAACTCCCCTGGTCGTAGAGCACCAACCCCAGCTGGTGCAACGCACGCGAACGCACGGGGTCGTCGACGCCGCGGCTCCCGATGCTGCGGAGACGCGTGAGCACCGCGGTCGTGTCGCCCGTCATCTCCGCCTGCCGCGCGCCGAACCAGTCGTCCAGCGACTGCGACTTGAACATCGACGCCTCTTCGATCACCCACGCCGCCTCGATGGCGTCGTTGGTGTACGGAGAGGAGGGAGAGGCTTCCGCCAGCGCGGTGAGCGTGTCGCGCGCGAGCGTGTATTCCTTCTTCATCGCGAGATGAATGCCCGTGTAGTAGAGCCCCGCCTGCGCCAGCTCGGGACTCCCCGCGCGCGCGAGCGCCGTGAGATACTTGTCGGCTTCGGCGGTGCGCCCCGTTCCGATGTACACCGCCGCGATGCGCGACGCGAACGTCCCGCCCAGGTGCCGCGCGTTGACGGAGCCGGACCGGTACGCGGTGAGCGCGTCGTCGGGGCGCTTGAGCTTCTTCAAGAGGATGTCGCCGCGCTCGATGTACGCCTGCTCGGCCAGCTCCGAGCCCGGGAAACGCCGAGTGATGTCGTCGTACTCCGCCACCGCGCGCTCCAGATACGCCGTCCGCTCCACCGGCGGCACGGTGGGGTTCGCACCCGAGCCGTACTGCGAGTAGATGTCGGCGAGGATCCACTTGGCGCGGTCGATGTCGGGCGACTTTCCGTGCCCGCGCACGTACGTCTCCGCCGCGCGGAGCCCGAGGTCGAGGTAGCGGCCGCGCCGGGTGCGCGGCTGCGTCGCGGCGCTCTCCACCACGTCCGTCGCCAGCGCCAGGAGCGTCGTGCCGTCGCTCGAGCGGTCGGCGTCGGCCCGGAGCGCCATGTCGAGCGAGTTCTCGAGAAGTCCGCGTTCGAGGTAGTGCGCCGCGAGAACGTCCATGGCGGCGAAGCCGTCGTTCCCGCCGCGGTCCGCGCGCGTCGTGAGATACGCCACCAGCGCATCGGGTCCGCCGGCGGCGTCGCGCAGCACCTCGATCATCTTGCTCCGCACCAGGCGATAGCTCCGCGGCTCGGCCACGGTGAACGCGAGGTACTCGTCCAGGGCCTTCCGGTTCTCGCCCGCCTGCTTGTACAGCGTTGCGATCTCGAGGGTCAGCGCCTGGTTGCGCGGGTTGCGCTTGCGGCCCTGCTCGAGGACGTCGATGGCCTCGTCGGTGCGGCCGAGATCGCGCAGCGCGCCGGACACGATCTTGTAGGCGCTCAGGTTGTGATTGTTCGCCTGCAGGATGCGCTCGAACACATCCATCGCCTCGCGCTCGCGCCCGCTCGAAAAATAGATCGACCCCAGCGACTTGCCCGCCTCGAGACTCATGGGATTCGCCTGCAGTGCCGCCTTGTAATAGAACACCGCAGAGTCGGCCTTGCCGACCACCTGCATGCCGTAGCCGAGGCGGGAGAGAATGTCGTCGCGGCCGGGGTAGCGCGCGTTGAGGCCGTGCAGCATCGCGATCGCGGCGTCCGGATTGACGGAGAGGAGCCGCGACGCCTCGAGGATATCCGCGCTCACCGTGAGCGGATCGGCCTGGAACGGCCGCCGCTCGCGCGGCTGCGTCTGCGCGTGCGCGGAACCGGCGACGAAGAGTGCGACGAGCGCCGCTGCCACCAGGCGGACCTTCACGTCACTGGCCTCGCGGCGCGGCGTCAGCCGGCGATTCGTCCGCGAGTGCCCGGAAGTACATGCGGATCAATTCCTCGAACTCGCCCGGCGCCTTGAGCTGCATGGCGCGCTGGATCTCGTCGCGCAGCGTCTGCGCGTCCGCGCTCTCGGGACGCCGCCCGAGGGTCTTCGAGAAGACCTCTTCGGCGGTCATGCTCTCGCGCTCCTTCTCGTAATCGCGCGTGTGCACGGAGCGTTCGGCGTCCAGCATGCGCGAGAGGATGCGCTGCTGCCGGCTCAACAGGTCGTCGTCCAGATTGCCCTGCTGCAGGGCCTCCACCACCGCCTCCATCTCTTCGACGGCGCGGTCCAGCTTGCCGAGCGGCTGGCGCTCGCTCCGCATGGACTCCTGGATCTGCTTCGCGATCTCCTGCAGCGAGCGCTGTTCGCCGGCGAGCCGGTCGAGCTGCGCCTGGCGCTGCTGGCGGAGCGCCTCCTCGGCGATCCGCATCTGCATCATGGCCTGCGTCTCGCGGATGATGTCCTGCTGGCGCGGGATCATCCCCTCGAGCATCTGCTGCGCGCTGGGCTTGCCCTGGCCGCTCTGGCCGGACATGCAGCTCTGCGCGGTGCGCAGCATCTCGATGGTGGCCTTGTTGAGCGACTCGACGGCGTTGTTCGCGTGCGCGGTCGACATGTACGGCTTGTTTTGCTCCAGGAACAGCATCGAGCTCTGCATGCGATTGATCGCTTCGCCCAGCGCCTCCATGAGACTGGGCGGAACCGACATGGTCAGCATGCCGATCTTCATGATCTCGTCGGCGACCTTCTCGGTGGCCTGCAGGTAGCTCAACTGCTCCTCGGCGAAGCCCCCCATGGCCGCCGGATCCTGCTCGACGCTCGTCCCCTGCTTGAGCCCGCCCGCCAGGTCCTCCTGCCGGAAGGAGAGGTCCAGCGTCTGCCGGGCGAACTTCTGGAAGTTGATCGCCATCTGCGAGTTCTGGTTCTGCTGCATCGACTGCTGCGCCTGCTGCGCGCGCTTGAACAGGCTCACCATCTTCTCCATGGCCTGCTGCTGCTGCTGCATGGCCTGCTGCTGCTGCTGTTGCTGGAGCTTCTGCGCGGCATTCTCCATGTTCTGCTGTGGGCCCTGCTGTGACTTCATCTCCTGCGACATCTGCTGCAGCTCCTGCGAGACCTGCGAGTCGTCCATCTCCTTGGAGAGGTCTTCCGCGGACTTCTGCATCTCCTCGGCCTGGCTTGCCAGCTCCTCCTGCCGCTCGGACAGCTCGCCCATCTTGCCGGCGTCCTTCTCGGAGGCCTCGCCGGTCTCTTCGTTCAGGTCGGCCTGCTTCTCCATCAGGTCCTGCGCCTTGCGGACCATCTCCTCCATCTTCTGCTCTTTCTGCAGCTGCTTGAGGAGGCTCGCGGTGCGCTCCAGACGCTCCAGCATTTCCTCGGTGTTGAGCTCCAGATTCTCCAGCGCCTGGCGGATGTCCTCCGGATTCATCTGCTCCATCGCCTTGCGCAGCTCCTCCATGTACTTCTGAAGCTCGGCGGAGTTGATCTCGTCCATGAGGTTGCGGATCTCCTCCAGCTTCTCGCCGATCTGCTGCGTAGTCATCTCGTTGTCGGAGAGCTCCTGCAGCGTCTTGTCGAGCGACTCCTTCACTTCCCCCAGCTTCTCCTGCACGGACTTCTGGCTCTCGATGGCGCGATCGAGCTCCTTCTTCTGCGACCACTCCATCTTCTCGGTCTTGAG
Source organism: Candidatus Krumholzibacteriia bacterium (assembly GCA_035762505.1). Taxonomy (GTDB): domain Bacteria; phylum Krumholzibacteriota; class Krumholzibacteriia; order WVZY01; family JAKEHA01; genus JAKEHA01. The sequence goes on along the minus strand of DASTOO010000176.1, from coordinate 2,298 downwards.
GTACTCGCGCGAGATCTTCTCGAGTTGCTCGCTGAGCTTCTTGCTGTCCTCGATGGCGCTCTCGAGCGCCTCCGCGCGCTGACTTTCCTCTTCGCGCGCGTTGTCGTACAGCTCGGAAATGGTCGGCATGGTGATGTGGAACACCTTGCTGCGCGCCACACCAGGCCCGGTGACGACGTTGTTGTCCGCTACTTCCAGGAAGTACTCCACTGCGTTGCCCGGGAACAGCGCGATGGCGGAGAGGTCCCAGCGGTACGCGACCGCGAGCTCCTTCTTGTTGCGCTGCCCGGCCAGCGGAACGGCGATGCGCTTGAAGTCCGCGTCCCCCGTCTTGCGGTGGTGCAGGGTCGCGCGCGCGACGCCGTAGTCGTCCGCCGCGACGAAGCCGATGTCCATCTGCTGCGTGCGCGGCATGGTGGTGTCTTCGCCCGGCTCGAGCACGTCGATGGTGGGCGCGTGGTCCTGGAACACCTCGATGGTGTAGCTCAACGGATCGCGCGTGGCGAAGCCGAGCGAGTCCTCCAGCAGCACGCGGTACTGGCCGTCGGTGAGCGCCGCGAACTCGAAAGACAGGTCGCGCCCCGTGTGCCCCACCGGCTCCCTGTCCTTCGCGTCGAACTGCACCCACGCCGCGCGCAGCGGATTGTTGCTACGCGCTTCGACCTTCACCCTGGTGCCCTCGAGCGCCTGCACGTTGCCGGCGTTGTCGGTGAGCGTGGTGGCGGGCTCGTTGGTGTACGCGGGCGGCGTCAGCGTCACGCGCACGTCGGTGAGGATGGGCTCGTGCACCACCGTGATGGTGTAGGTCCGGCTCCGGTAACTGCCCGCATGGAAGTAGTACGACGTGGTGTTGCGGATGCCGCGGAACGTGTAGTCGTAGCGGTCGAACGCGAGCTCGGCGGCCGGGTCGCGGCGCACGATCGACGTCGGCTCCGTCTTCCAGAAGTCCGCGGAGAGGTTGAACGAGATCTCCACCGGCATGTCGCTCTTGCCGAGATCGAGGCCGCTGACGGTGACGTCGCTTCCCGCGAGCACGGTGACGTTCCCCGGCTGCGCATGGATGTTGGGTCCGTGCGGCACGGCCGCGACGTCCTCCGGCGACACCACGCGGCGGCCGGCGTCGGTCACGATGCGCGGATTGAACGCGGCGATGCCGACCAGCACGATCAGGCCGCCCAGCGCCAGCGGAACGAAGGCCAGCTGGCGGCGGTCCAGGAACAAAGAGCGCACCTTGAGACCCGAGAGCTTGCCCACCGCCTGCCGGATGACTTCCTTCACCAGCTCCGGCGAGTAGCGGCGCGCCGCGGCCTCGTCGCGGCTGAACTCGAAGCCCGCGCGGACGAGTTCCTTCAGGTCCTGGCGCCGCTCGATCTCGTTGGCGAGCCGGTCCAGGCGGGGCATGCGGACCAGCGGCACGACGATGAACCAGCCGACGGACGCGACGATCGCGGCGATCGCGATGCGCGCCACCCAGGTGGCCACGGCGAGGCTCGGTTCTTTCACGGCGGCCGACCAGATCACGATTGCGAGGAGTATCCACGCGGCGGCGGCGAGCACCGACACGAAGCCCGCGCCCACGTGGAGTGCCGCGGCACGCAGGAGTATCGAGCGGAGGTATCCGCGCAGGGCGTCGTTGGCGGCCGGTTTCATCGTGCCTCCCGTCCCATCACAGCAGCACGCTCTGGGTGAGCGCGTACATGAGGACATTTACGGCCATTTTCATGGCGAGTTCCCGCTTGGCGGGCGGGTCTTTGTGTACGTCGGCGTCCTCGAGACCGTCACCGATGTCGGACTCGTATGAGTAGAAGATCACCAGGCGCCCGTCGATGGTAACACCGAACGCCTGCGGCGGCTTGCCGTCGTGCTCGTGAATCTTGGGCAGCCCCGGCAGGTCGTAGAAACAGTGGAAGATGGGATGATCGGACGAGATCTCCTCCAGCGAGCGCTCGGGGAAGACGTCCTTCACCATGGCGCGGAACGATGAGTTCAGGCCGTAGTTGTCGTTCGCGTATAGAAAGCCACCGTCCTCCAGGTAGGCTCTCAGCGCGTCGCGCTCGTCGCGCGTAAGCTTCACGGTGCCGTGGCCGGTCATGTAGAGGAACGGAAATGCGCGCAGGTTCTCGTCGGTGAGGGTGACGACCTTCTCTTCCTTGAAAGTCCGGACCCCGGTCCGGCGCTCGAACTCGGCGAGCCAGTTGGGGATGGACGACGGATCGGCGTACCAGTCCCCGCCCCCGCCGTACTTCAGCCGGGCGATGCGCACACCGTACTCCTCGGCGGGGTCTCCCTTGACGGCCT
>DASTOO010000175.1:0-7031 GCA_035762505.1 Candidatus Krumholzibacteriia bacterium | reverse complement strand
GTCGATCAGCATGAGGTCGGACTCGATCCAGTCCTTGAATGTCGTCGAGATGTCGACGTTGATGCGCGCACCGTAGACCCGCTTCTCGCCCGGCACCCGCACGAGCCGGAATCCCTCGCGCCCCTCGAACGCCTTGCCCACGATGAGATCCGCCAGCACGACGCCGTTCTCGCCTTTGATGGTGATGCGCTTCCCGCGCCCGCGGGCGCTCGCCTGGTCGGCGTCGAGCGGGTCGACGACCCCGCACGCCTCGTGGTCGGCCGTGTTATCGGTGCGAAAGTCGTCCTTCGTGACACCGATGAGACTCGCCGCGGTCTTCGCCAGGCGGTCCTTGCCGTCCGCGGGGTAGTCGTCGTGGGACGGAATCGTCCAGCGCCCGCCCTGCGACGTCACCTTGAACGGTATCGCGCCGCCCTTCTCCTCGTCCCAATCCACCACTTCGAGCGTCGTGGCTGCGTTGGGGTCGGTGAAATCGGGAAAGAACGTCTCCCCCTGGTCGAAGAACGCATCCGGCATCTTCTGTCTCGGGGCGGTGACGAGGGCCAACACCCCGAGCAGGAGCGCCCCGCCCGCCATCCACGCCGTCTTGCGCATCTCACCCATGGTCTTCCTCCATCATCCTAGCCGCGGAGCCGGCGCGAAGCGGCCGCTCCCTCGTTCTCGCGGCGACGGCGGCGCACGAAGATCATGATACCCAGCACGAATACCGGGATTGGCGGCAGGAGGCCGGCGAGCGTCTTGATGCCGCTCTGGATCCTGCGCACCTGCGACTCCATGTCCTCCTTGCTTCCCTCGATGCGCAGGTCGCGCTCCGCCTCGATCGTCGCCTTGATCGACTCGAAACGCCTCGTCTCCGCCTCCTGGAGGTTGCGCGCCATGATCTGCTTGGCCGTCGCGTCCAGATCGGCCCGCTGCTGCACCTCGGCGATACGCTGGTCGAGCCGCTGCTGCGCGTCCATCATCGCGGTCTGCGCGTCCATCTGCGCCTGCTGTTCCTCCTGCGCGCGCTGTTCCGCGTACGCCCGCGTCCGCGCTTCCACGGTGGTGAGGGTGCGATGCTGCACCCGGCGGCGGCGCAGTTCGATGAACGACTCGTCACCGGCCAGGACGTCGATACAGTTCAAAAAGAACGAAACGTTGTCGAAATCGAGGTTCTCGTAGCCCCGCCGTCGAATCTCGAAGAACTGGTCGGAGATGAAATCGAGATCCGCGATGAAGATCACGTTGGCGCGCGTGGTGTCGCCGCTCTCCACGCTCTGCCCGCTGACGTGCGCCGCGACGACGTAATCGGTGCTCGTCGCGTAGCGCGGCCCCTGGTAGGGCACGAGCCCCATTCCGAAGAAGGTCTTCTGGATCACCTGGCCGTAGTCCGTCGTCCCGGAAGCGACACTGGTCTTGACCAGGGGCTCCATCGCGAAGGGCGAGTTCGCGGTCGGCATCACCGAGCCGGCGAACAGGAACACCAGCTCCTGCATGCCCATCGTGGCCGGGAAGGACGGGTTGAACGACTCGGGGCTGCCGTTGCCGGGGCCGATGAAGATCACCTCGGGCGGCAGGCTGGCCAGCTCCGGGTGCGGGTTGTAGCGATCCCACACGATCTGCTGCTTGTTCCACAGGATCCCGAAGCGGTCGAGGAACATGTTGATGCCGCCCTTGGGCTTCGGCTGCGGGCCGCGGTTGCGCATGAACGGGTTCACATTGGCGCCGCTCTCCTCGGAGGGCGAAAGGCCGACGTCGAAGACCGGAACCGGGTCGTCGATGAGCAGCGCCGGCGTTCCCCGCGCGATGCAGCCCTGCAGGTTGCTCATCTCCTCTTCGGAGAGCGACGACGGCAGCGCCACCACGAGCGCGTCCACCGGCTCCACGATCGGCTCCTGCGGGTTGATCTGCACCACCTCGTACTGCTTTTGCAGCTCGGCCACCACCGGCCACGACGGTGACGTCTGGAAGGTGTTGAAGTCGAGTCCGCCAAACAGGCGCACCTGCGTGTTCACGACGCCGATCTTCCTGCGCTCCGCGCGCGCGACCACGCGGATGCTGCGCGCGATCTCGTACTCGGTGGGAAGCCCGCGGTCGAAGAAGGTGATCACGTCCTCCGCCGCGCCGCAGGTGAAGGCCACGCCCATGAAGACCTTGCGCACGTTGGCGCGCGAACCCTCCACCTCGGGCACGTCGACGGGATGTATGCCGAACTTCTCGCGGGCGTCCCGCGCCTGGTCGGAGTAGAGCTCGGTTTCGTGGATGACGACGTGCACCCGGTTCCCGCCGACGGCGTCGTACTCGCGCAGGAATCCGAGCAGGTTCTCCCTCGTCTGCACGTAGGGCCGCGGCACGTCCTTCGAGACGAAGGCCTGCACGAACACCGGCCGGTCCTCCGGAATCTCGCGGATGAGGTCCTTGCTCTCGCCGGAGAGCGAGTGCAGCCGCTCCGCGGTGACGTCGAGACGCGCGCCGGCGCGCGTCAGCATCGCATGAACGCTGATGAACGCCACCGCCAGCGCCACGGTGCGGATGGCGTAGTGGAAGCTCATCCGGTGTCCGTCCGCGGTGGGCGGCCAGTGCCGGCGTCCGACGAGGACCACGTTCAGGTAAAGCATCACCGCGGCGATGCCGATGAAATAGAGGATGCCCGAGAGGCTCACGACGCCGCGCGCGAAATCCCCGAAGTGCTCCCACACCGCGAGCCGCGCGCCGAGGTCGCCCGCGGCGGATCCGAACACCGCGAGGATGCGCTCCGCGTAGACGAAGATCGCACAGAACGCCGCGCCCAGGATGAACGCGATGGTGACGTTGGCGCTCAGGCGCGATGCGAGCATCCCCACCGAGATGAGCGCCGCGCCGGCCAGCCAGTAGCCGAAGTAGTTCCCCAGCATCAGCCCGATGTCCGGGCGGCCCAGCCAGAACAGAACGATCAGGTGGCTCAGCGACGCCGCCACCGCCGCGGTGAACACGCCCACCGTGGAGAGGTACTTGCCGAGCACCACCTCGAGATCGGTGGCGGGGAGGGTGAGCAGGAGCTCCTCCGTCCCCTGTTTGCGCTCCTCGGACCAGACGCCCATGGTGATGGCCGGCACGAAGAACAGGAGCAGGTAGGGAAACACCGTGTTCAGCTGCGTCAGATTGGCGAGGTTGTTGAGGAAAAAGCGGTCCTGCCAGAACGCCGCCGCCGCGCTCAGGAAGATGAAGAGCGTGATGAACACGTACCCCGTCGGGTTGCTGAAATAGAGGCGCAGGTCGCGGCGCAGGATGGCGCGCACCACGTTCCAGTTGATGTCGATGCGCTTCATGTCAGCCCGCCCTCCCCGCGCGCTTGCCCGTCAGCCGGTAGAAAGTCTCTTCCATGGTGCCGCCCTCGCGCAGCGCCGACGGCGCCCCGTCGAAGACCACCGTGCCTTCGTTGATCATGATCACGCGGTTCGCGACCGCCTCCACTTCCTGCAGGATGTGTGTCGAGATCAGGACCGTCTTGGTCCTTCCCAGCACGCGGATGTTCTCGCGGAAGTCGTGGATCTGGTTGGGATCGAGGCCCGCGGTGGGTTCGTCCATCACCAGCACCGCGGGGTCGTGCAGGAGCGCCTGGGCGAGGCCCACGCGCTGGCGGTATCCGCGGGAGAGCTTGCCGATCGGCTTCTCGAGCACCTCCTCGAGCGCGCACTGCTCGGTGACTACGCCGATCCGCTCCGACAGCCGCGCCGGAGGAAGCTCCCGCGCCTGCCCGAAGAACGTGAGCAGCTCCACCGGGGTCATGTCGTTGTACAGGGGGCCGTTTTCGGGCAGGTAGCCCAGCTGGCGGGCCCCCTGCAGCCGCTCGACCGTCATGTCGAAGCCGGCGACCCACGCGGTCCCCTCGCTCGCGGCGAGGTAGCCGGAGATGATCTTCATCGTCGTGGACTTGCCCGCCCCGTTCGGCCCCAGGAACGAGACGATCTGTCCCTCGGGTATGGTGAAGGTGACGTCCTTGATGGCCACGAACGATCCGTAGTACTTGCACAGCCCCCTGGCCTCGATCATGGTGCGGCGCGCCGTTTCCGCCATGGCATTGCTCCTCGACGAAGGTACGATTATTGACTGGGAACGGTCTGCTTATACAAGGGCCACCCCAAGAAGTTCGCACGCTGCGGTGCGTGTCCCGAGTTGGCCGCGGGGAACGACGGGGGTATGGTAGCGAGGCGCCGGCGGTCATTGCAACCCCTTTTGTGAACGGCCGCTAGGCGGGCGGAAACACGCCGCGCGGCACGGCGCCGACCCCGGGCTCGCGCCACAGCGTGAGCTCGGGACCGTGGTAGGCGTAGCCACCATCGAGGGGGTCGGTGGCGAGCAGGAGGGGCGTGTCGAGGTCGAGGAAGTCGATCCCGCCGAGCCCGAGCACGACCGCGTACGAGAAGGACATCCCGAGCCGCGTCTCCATCATGCCCCCGATCATGAGCGAGAGCCCCGCGGCCCGGACGGCGCGCGCGATGGCGAGCGTCTCCGCGAGCCCGGACTTCAGAATCTTCAGGTTGACAATGTCGGCGGCGCGGGCGTCGATCACCCGCCGCGCGTCGGCGAGCGTGAACACCGCCTCGTCGGCGGCGATCGCGATGCGGGTCGCGGCCCGCACCGACGCCATCGCGTCGAGGTCGTCGCGCGCGACCGGTTGCTCGATCATGAGGACGCGCTCCGCGTGGCGCGCGAGCGATCGGGCGAAGGCCAGCGCCCCGCCCCGGTCGAAGCCCTGGTTGGCGTCCAGGATGAAGGACACGCCTTCGAAGCGCCGCGCCAGGCGCTCCACACGACGCGCGTCGGCGTCGGGATCGGTGCCCACCTTGAGCTTGAAGACACGGAAGCCGCGGGCGTGCCACGCCCCGGCCAGCTCGTCGATACGGCTCTCTGCGAGGATGGGGATGGTGATGTCGGTGGTGCGCGCGCGCACATCGGCGCCGCCGAGGAAATCGAACAGCGTCACGCCCCGCGCGCGCGCGGCGGCGTCCGCCAATGCGCACTCGACCCCCGCGCGCGCGGCCGGCTCGCGCGGGTGCGACGCGGCGAGCGCCGTCGCAAGGTCCTCCCAGTGCGACGCGGCTTCCCCTACGATGCCCGCGCCGATCGCACGCGCCGCGGCCGCGCTCGTGTCGCGGGTCTCGCCGGTCAGCGCCGCGAACGGCGCGATTTCGCCGAAGCCGGCGGTCCCGTCGGCGAGCGTCACGCGCACGAACGCGCTCGCGGCCGAGGCCATGGCGCCGCGCGAAATCACGAAGGGATCGATGAGGGGGACGTCAACGGGCTGCACGTCGACGGAGACGACGCGATCGGCGCTCAATGCTTCCGGAAGATCCGCCCGAACTCCTCGGCGAGTTCGAACGACGCGTCCACCGAACGCGGATTGCGGGAATCGAGGTACTCGATATTGACGCCCAGGCGGTCTTCCGGGAACCCGATCTGCCCCGCAAAGGAGCTCAGGCGCTCCCAGACGCCGATGAGACAGGAGATGGAAGCCTCCCGCATGCTACGCGCCCCCTTCAGCATCCTCTCCACGTCGCGCGGGATGAACACGCCGAGCGTCTTCTTCGCGAACGTGATGTCCTCCGGGACCACGAAGGGAGAGAACGTGAGGAAGATGCGCGGCAGGCGTTCGCGCTCCAGCCGCCGGACCAGGTCGAGCATCAGACAGCACATCCACTCGCTCTCGTAGAGGATCTGCGTGCTGAAGAAGCGGAACCCGAGCTCGTCGATCTTGTGCAGGATGCGATCGGCTTCGTCCTCGGAGGCGGGGCGCGCCAGAAACTGCGCGCGCCGCGTCGGGATGATGATGCCGCCGCAGTTGAACCCGCGCTCGCCCGCGATGCGGGTCGCATCCGCCATCGACAGCGCGCCCGGGCGGCTGGACTTTTCGCTCGAATCCGCCCCCACCACGAAGATGTCGTGGCAGCCGATGCCCTCCGCGCGCGCGAGCCAGCGATCCAGCTCGTCGGCGGAGCACGCCGCCACGACCTTGTAGAGCGAGAGCGGCTTCTCGGTGAGCTCGCGCAGCCAGCGCGCGAACTCGTCGTTGGGCACGCGCTCGCGCTCGCGCATGAACTCGCCCTCGTCCTGCAGGTCGGGAACGCTCACCGCGTGGAATGAGTTGTAGCACGCGAAGCTCTGCCGCAGGACCGCGTAGGCCTTTTCGCGGTCGGCGAGCGGCGGCGGGCAGGCCTCGAGGATGACGCGCACGTCGGCGATGCCGGGGCGCGTCGGGGCGGGATTGCTCGAGGATCGGGTCATCGGATGTCCGTCAATGTACAAGGAAGCCGCGGCGTCGCCAACTCGAGCGGGCCGCGGCGCGTTCGCGCGGTATACTATGATACGCCGCCGGGCCGCGCAACGGCAAAGCCGGGGAGAGAAAAATGGTGCGAAGGGACGGAATCGAACCGCCGACACAGGGATTTTCAGTCCCTTGCTCTACCTGCTGAGCTACCTTCGCACCGGAATGTAAATCGCTGGGGAATCACATGCTAGGGTAACGGGTCACGTCCGTCAACCGGATTTCCGAACCGGCCCGGGCAGGAAAAAACGCGAGGGGGCTGCAAGGCCCCCTCGCGCGGGAATCCACGATGTCTCACCACCCCGGCACCGCCCGGGCTACTTCGAACCGCTGCTCTCCAGGGCGCGCGACGCCAACGGGCCTGAGGGCGCAGGCGGCGCGTTCAGGAAGTCGATCGACGACTGGAGCAGCCCCCGGAGGTAGGCAGGGTTATGCACACCCGCGCTTCGGTCATAATGGACCATGAGCCAGTTCCAGATGGCACCGGCTTCGTCCGCTGTCCGCGTACCGGGAACGCGGTTGCCGTTGTCGAGAATGAACCCGCGCCCCACCAGCAGTGTCTTGAGCGAGTCCTCGAGCGCGCTGATATCGGTCTGGATGCCATCGATGTCGAAATCGCTCGTGGCGCCATGACACGGGACGCACGCTGCGGTGTTCAAAATCTCGCCTTCCTCGTCCGTCCAGCGCATGTTCCACGAGTGACCGCCAACCTTGCTGTTGCGCGTGAACTTCATGTGACAGTCGACGC
>DASTOO010000174.1:0-7247 GCA_035762505.1 Candidatus Krumholzibacteriia bacterium | reverse complement strand
CGTAAGTGTGCTAGAATCAACCGACTCGCGTCAGGGCAAGGGTCGACGTTTTCCGGGTGTCTTTACATGGGGCAAAAGCCAGCGGTTCCATTCCTGGACCTGTCGCTTCAGCACCGGGCGCTCCGGTCTGAAATCGAAGCGGTCATGCAACGCACGCTCGACCGGGGCGATTTCATTCTGGGTTCCGCGCTGGGTGGCTTCGAGCACGAGTTCGCGCGCTATTGCGACTGCGAGCACGCCATCGGCGTGAGCTCCGGCACGGCAGCGCTGCACCTCGCGCTCGTGGCACTCGGGGTGGGGCCGGGGGACGAAGTCATCACGGTTCCCAATTCGTTCATCGCGACGGTGGAGTCGATACTCTACACCGGGGCGACGGCGGTGCTGGTCGATGTAGACCCGGAGACGTTCTGCCTCGATCCCACGCAACTGGAGCGGGCGATGACCCCGCGAACGAAGGTGATCATCCCGGTTCACCTCTATGGCCAGCCGTGCGACATGGAATCGATCATGTCGATCGCCGCGCAGTACGGAGTGGCGGTCGTCGAGGACGCATGCCAGGCGCACGGGGCTACATTTGTCGGGCGGAAGATGGGTTCATTCGGCCATGCGGCCGCATTCTCGTTCTACCCGACGAAGAACCTGGGAACGATCGGCGATGGTGGAGCGCTCACGACGAACGACGCCGACATCGCGGAGAAGGTGCGGGCACTCCGGCACCACGGGCAGTTCGAGCCGAACGTGTTTCCATGTCTCGGCTTCAACTACCGGCTCGACACGATGAAGGCTGCGATTCTGGGCGCCAAGCTTCCGCATCTCGACCGCTGGAATCAGCGCCGACGCGAGATCGCGGACCGATACCAGGCGCGGCTGAAGGGGACGGAATTCGTGTTCCAGCGCCGCGTTCCGGGGTCGGTACCGGTATTCCATATTCTGGCCGCCCGGCACCCGCGCCAGCGCGCGGTGCAGGAAGCGCTCACGAACGCCGGAATCGGCTGGGGCCGGCACATCGTCGCGCCCGCCCACCGGCAGCCGGGATACCGCCACGTCGTTCGCAAGGGAGAGTCGTTTCCAGTGGTCGAGGCACTGGCGGCCGAGCTCATTTCGCTTCCGGTGTTCCCGGAACTCACGGATGAGCAGGTTGACCGCGTTATCGAAGTGCTGAGCAGGGTCGAAGTATCCGTTTGATTTGCACCACCAGATCAAGAAGGTCAGCAGCCGTGAAGAAGAACCTTGCAGCGTTCCGGTACTCCGATCAGAAGGTCGTCCCCCTGTACGCCTCGGAGGTCGTCCGGGGATCGTACGCGGAGGCGACCGCGCCCTCCGGCACCCGCCCCGTCGAGATGGTGTGCAAGCGCGCCATCGACGTGCTGTTCTCCGTGGCGGTCATGACGCTGGGCCTGCCGTTCTACGGCCTGATCGCCGTCCTCATCAAGCTCACCTCGGAGGGCCCGATTCTCTTCGTGCAGGACCGGGTCGGGAAGGACGGACGCCCGTTCAAGTTCTACAAGTTCCGCACCATGCTGGTCGACAACAGTGACGCCGAGCACCGCAGCTTCGCCGCCGAGTTCATCAAGGGACGCCTGATGCAGGAGGGCGAGGCCAAGAAGCCGGTGTTCAAGCTCCAGAACGATCCGCGTGTCACGTCGATCGGACGCTTCCTTCGCAAGACCAGCCTCGACGAGCTTCCGCAATTCATCAACGTGCTCAAGGGCGATATGACGCTGGTGGGGCCGCGTCCGCCGCTCGCCTACGAGCTGGCGCATTACAAAGAGTGGCACCGCGGGCGCCTGACCGTGAAGCCGGGGCTCACCGGGCTCTGGCAGGTCAGCGGCCGCAGCACGGTGCCGTTCGATGAAATGGTGATGCTCGACCTCTACTACATCGAGAACTGGTCTCTTGCACTGGATCTCAAGATCATCCTGCGCACCGTGCCCGTGATGCTGTTCGGGCTCGGTGGCTACTAGTTCCGCCACGGCAAGAGGAGTACTGCTTTGCTTCGCATCGGCGTGATCGGCTGCGGCTACTGGGGCCCCAACCTCATTCGGAATTTCTCGCACCTGAAGGACACGCGGGTGCTGGTCTGCTCCGACCTGAGCGAGGAGCGGCTGGCCCATATGCGGACCCTGTACCCGGGCATCGAGACGACGACGGATTATCGCCGGGTCGTCGCGCGCGACGACATCGATGCCGTGGTCGTAGCCACGCCGCCGGAGACGCACTGTTCCATCACGCTGGAGGCGCTGGGCGCGGGCAAGCACGTCTTCGTGGAGAAGCCGCTGGCCACTTCGCCCGCGGAAGGCGCCTCGATGGTGGCGGAGGCCGCGCGTCAGGGCCGGGTGCTCATGGTGGGGCACACCTTCGTCTACACGGCGGCGGTCAACAAGATCAAGGAAGTGATCGATTCGGGAGAACTGGGTGACATCCTGTACATAAGCACGACCCGGGTGAACCTCGGCATATTCCAGGAGAACATCAACGTGCTGTGGGACCTGGCTCCCCATGACGTCTCGATCCTGAACTACGTGCTGGGGGGAATGCCGGAGTCGGTGGCGACCCAGGCGGGTTCCTACATACGGCCCGGCGTGGAAGACGTGGCGTTCCTGACCCTGCGCTACCCGAACCGCGTGCTCGCGCACGTGCACGTGAGCTGGCTCAACCCGAACAAGATCCGCTCCACCACGGTGGTGGGGAGCCGCAAGATGCTCGTATACGACGACGTGAGTGCGCTCGAGAAGATACGCATCTACGACAAGGGCGTCACCGTCACGCCGCATTACGACACGTTCGGGGAGTTCCATCTATCCTACCGGTACGGTGACATCTTGATCCCGAAGCTCGACGACGCCGAGCCGCTCAAGGTTGCCTGTCAGCACTTCGCCGATTGCGTGCAGAAGAAGGGCGTGCCGCGGAGCTCCGGCGGGCACGGGCTGGAAGTCGTGCGCGTCCTCGACGCGGCGATGGCGTCGCTTCGCGAGGACGGGCGCATGATCGACGTGGAGCCGCTCGCCAGCGCTTCCCCCGGGAAAGACGCGCCCTGACGTCGGCGGTGAGGAGGCCGATCCGCGTGGCGCTGGTCGCCTCGACCCTCGAAGTGGGCGGCGCCGAACGGGTGACCGCGGACGTCCTGAGGCGCCTTCCGCGGGACCGCTTCCGCGTCGAGCTGTTCTTTCTGCACGAAGCGGGTGCGGTGGGGCGGGGACTCGTCTCCGAAGGCTTCGTCGCGATCGAGCGTCTGCTGGCCCGCAGCAACGAACCCGCGGCGCTCCTCAAGCTGGCGCGCCTGTTCCGGCGCTATCGCCCCGACGTGGTATTCTGCCTGGATCACCACGACGCGATGACACTCGGGCGGCTGGCGGGGCTGGTGTGCGGGGCGCGCGGCATCGTGGTCGCGTCCCATGCGACGGGCCTAGTGGGGAGGCGGAATGTCTTCGGGCGGGTGGATCGCCTCCTCATGGACTTTACGGGCCGGGTGGTGGCGGTGTCGCGCACACACGCGCGCTACCTGCACGAGCGCGAGGGGCTGCCGGTCTCGATCGTGCGCGTGATCGAGAACGGAATCGACCTCGGCGCGTATCCGCCCGTGGACGACGAACGCCGCCGGACGGCGCGGCGCGACCTCGACCTGGAGGCGCACGAGCCGGTGGTGACGATGGTGGCGGCGATGCGCCCCGAGAAGGCCCACGAGGCCCTGCTCGCCGCGACCCGCGCGCTGCGCGACGACGGGCTGCGGGTCACGGTGCTGCTGGCGGGCGACGGCGCACGGCGCGCCGCGCTGGAGGATACGGCGCAATCGCTGGGAATCGGGGGGGCGGTGAGGTTCCTCGGCGTCCGCGGCGACGTGGCGCGATTGCTGCACGCCTCCGACGTCGCAGTGCTGCCGTCGCGGGGCGTCGTGGAGACGCTGCCGCTGGCGCTGATCGAGGCGATGGCGGTGGGCATCCCGGTAGTGGCGAGCGCGGTCGGATCGGTGCCGGAGCTGGTGCGGGAAGGTGAAACCGGGTTTCTGATCCCGCCCGCGGATGCGATGGCGCTGGCGGCGCGCATCGCGCATATTCTCGGGGAGCCCGCCCGCGCGCAGGACGTCGCGCGGAAGGGCCGGGAGGCGGTCCGCGCCCGCTTCGCGATTGAGCGCACGGCGCGCGGTTACGAGACCCTGTTCGAGGAACTGGTGGCGGCCTGACATGAGCAGCGAACCCGAGCATAGCAACGGAAACGGCGCGGTCGGATACCCGACCGACGCCATCATCGCGCTCACCTACCGCTGCGATGCGCGCTGCGAGATGTGCAACATCTGGCAGCTCAAGCCGCAGGAGTTCCTCGCGATCGACGACTACGGCAAGATCCCATCGACGCTCAAGGACATCAACGTCTCGGGTGGCGAGGCGTTCATGCGCAAGGACGTCGTGGACATCGTGAAGGTGATCCACCAGAAGTGCGACCACCCGCGCATCGTGATCTCGACCAACGGCTTCCGCACGGATCAGATCATCGCCGCGATGGAGGAGCTGCGCCGGACGATCCCCAACATCGGGATCGGCGTGTCGCTCGACGGCATCGGCGAGACGCACAACCGCATCCGCGGCGTGGCGCGCGCCTGGGAGAACGCCACCGCGACGCTGCGCCAGCTCAAGGAGCGCGGTTTCGAGAACATCCGCATCGGATTCACCGCCATGGACGAGAACATCCACGAGATGCGGCTCGTTTATGACTATGCGAACGAGCTCGGCGTTCAATTCACCACCGCCGTCGCGCAGAATTCCGACATCTACTTCTCGACCCAGGTGAATCGCGACGTCACCTCGGAGAGCCTGTACGACGCGCTCGGCTACGTGATGAAGGAAGAGCTGCGCAGCTACCATCCGAAGCGCTGGCTGCGCGCGTACTTCGAGAACGGGACGCTGGTCTTCAATCAGGAGAAGCGCCGCATCCTCGCCTGCCGTGCCGGGATCGATTTTTTCTACCTCGCGCCGGAAGGCATCGTGTACCCGTGCCTCACCATCCCGTCGCCGATGGGGGATCTCAAGGGACGTTCGTTCGAGGACGTCTGGGAATCCGGCCGGGCGGACGTCGTGCGGCGGGAGATCGACGGGTGCGAGCAGTGCTGGATGATCTGCACCGCGCGCTCGTCTCTGAAGAAGAACCTCCCGCGTGCCGCCGGCTGGATCTTCCGCGAGAAGTTCCGCTCGCACGTGTCGCGGTAGCGACGGCGCATTTGCGGCCGGTCGTCGGTGGCAGTACTCACCCGCAACGGACTCTCGCGCCGCACCCGCCCGGCCGGAGGACGCCCATGACGCGGCGCACCGGCATGCGCCCCCTTCGCATCGCGATGATCGGGCAGAAGGGGCTCCCGGCGCGCTACGGCGGCGTCGAGACGCACGTGGAGAACGTTGCGCTGCGCCTCGCGGCGCGCGGACACCACGTGCGCGCCTACTGCCGTTCGCGCCTGCGGCCGGCGGAGGGCGACGGAACCTCCGGCGAGTTTCACGGCATCGAGCTCGCGTACCGGCCCAGTGTGAATACCAAGCACCTCGACGCGGCCTCGCATACCTTCCTGTGCGCGCTGGAATCGGCGCTGTTTCATTCCTTCGACATCGTGCATCTCCACGGTATCGGTCCGGCGGCGTTCGCCCCCGTGGCGGGCCTACTGGGCCGGCGTGTGGTGTCCACCTTCCATGCGCTCGACTGGCGCCAGGTCAAGTGGGGGGGGCGCTCCAAGTCGCTGCTGCGCCGCGGAGAGAGGATCGGCGCGCGCCGGAGCGACGGACTCATCGCCGTGTCGAGGCTCATGCAGTCACACATCCAGTCCGTACACGGCGTGTCCGCCGCCTACATCCCCAACGGCGCCACCTTGCCCACGCGTCTTCCGGGAACCGGCGCCCTGGAGCGGCGCGGACTGGCGCCGGGCGGTTATCTTCTCACCGTGGGCCGCATCATCCCGGATCGGGAGCTCCACACCCTGATCGACGCGTTCAATCAATCGCGGCGGCCGCTCAACCTGGTGCTCGTCGGGTCCGAGACGCCTCCGACGTCGTACACCCACCTGCTGCGGGGGATGGCAACGGACCGGGTCATCTTCGCCGGCGACATCTTCGGGGCGGAGTTGGAGGAGCTCTACGCGCACTGTCTCGCGTACTGCCTCGCCTCGCGCGTGGAGGGGCTGCCCATCACGGTGTGCGAGGCGATGGCGCACGGGCGGCCGCTGGTCCTGAGCGATATCCCGGAGAACGTGGAGGTGGGCGGCGACGCGGCCCGCTACTTCCGGTGCGGCGACGTGAACGCGCTCCTCCAGACCATCGAAGACCTCGTGGCGGACGAACCCGGCCGCGCGGCGCTTTCCCGCGCGGCGCGGCGGCGGTGCGAGACGATCTACAACTGGGATCTCGTGGCCGACCAGGTTGAGTCATTCTACTACCGGCTGCTCGCGGGAACGGAGGGGTGAAGATGGCGAGTTTCTCTTTTCGGGCATTGCGGCGGAGTGCTATCGTTCCGGTGATGAAACCGAACATGCGGAGCCTGGTTACGGTACTGGCGGTCGCCGCGCTGATCACGGGCTGCGCCTCCGCTCCGCGCCACACGACGTCAGCCAAGCCCAAGCGGGCGACCGAGAGCAAACCGTATGACTTCCGCGGGGAGGGAAAGGTCCCGCCCCCGAGCAGTGACAACACCCCCGTAGAACCGGATGTGGAGGAGATTCCGCTGTCGGACGGATCGCTCGACGTGACCGAAGCCGAAGCCCCGTCGCGGGACACGCTCCAGGCCCCGGCCGTCGTCGACAGCACGACCGACGGTTTCCGCGTGCAGGTGTTCGCGTCCGCGGATCGCGAGGTGGCGGAGAATGCCGCTCGCGCGGCGGAACAGCGCCTCGGGGTGCGCGCGTACACGGATCTCGAGGACGGGATGTACAAGATCCGGGTGGGGGACTATCTGGCCCGGCCGGACGCGGAGGCTGCGCTGGCCACGATGCGCAGCCACTACTATTCCGACGCGTGGATCGTCCCGGCCCGGGTGCGCGTGCCGCGGCGCCCCTGAGCACCGCCGCGGATCGCCCGCATTCCGGGGAGTTGACAACGCGGGATTCGTCGCTATAATGGCCGGACGCAAACCACTTACGGAGCGGGAATAGCTCAGTGGTAGAGCTCCACCTTGCCAAGGTGGATGTCGCGGGTTCGAATCCCGTTTCCCGCTCCATTTCCTTTTTCTCCTCGAGCGATGTCGGCGCGGCAGCACCGCCGATCCGCTGGACGGGC
>DASTOO010000173.1:0-9829 GCA_035762505.1 Candidatus Krumholzibacteriia bacterium | reverse complement strand
ACCGCCGGCTACAAGGAAGAGGAGAAGCTTCACCTCCTCAAGGACCACGGCTGGTGCTTCGAGGTTCCCGCCAGCGCGGAGATCGGGCTCGCCGACCCGGTGCCGCTCACCGCCATGGGGCGCTTCGTGCACGAGGCGGTGGGCGTCGATCCGCGCACGGGCATCGTGTATCTCACCGAGGACCAGGACGACGGCCTGATCTATCGCTTCATACCGAACGAGCGCGGCAACCTCCGCGCCGGCGGACGCCTGCAGGCGCTCGCGCTCGCGAGCGGCGTGCGCGACACCGGCAACCGGCCGAACGGGAAGGAGTCCGTGGCGATCGGCGAGAAGTTGAACGCGCGCTGGATCGACCTCGACGATGTCGAGGCCCCCAAGGATGACCTCCGTCATCGCGGGCACGCCGCCGGTGCGGCCCGCTTCGCGCGCGGCGAGGGCATGTGGGTGGGAGACGGCGAGATCTACTGGGTGTGCACTTCGGGCGGCCGCAGGCAGATAGGACAGATCTTCCGCTACACGCCGTCGGCGGCGGAGGGGACGGAGCGCGAGAACGCGTCGCCGGGCCGGCTGGAGCTGTTCCTCGAACCCAACGACACGAAGCGACTCAACAACCCCGACAACCTCACGATTTCCCCCTGGGGCGACGTGATCGTGTGCGAGGACACCGGCGGCAACGACTGCCGGCTGGTGGGCGTCACGCGCGCGGGCGCGCTGTACACGTTCGCGCGGTCGCGGCGTCACGGCGAGCTGGCGGGTGCGGTCTTCTCGCCCGACGGCACGACACTGTTCGTGAACATGCAGGGGGACGGGCTCACCCTCGCCATCACCGGCCCGTGGAAGGAGACATGATCAGCCGATTCCTCGTATTCGTTGTCATGCTGGGCGTGCTGCCGACGCCACCGCGCGCCTGCACGACCTTCTGCTTCGAAGAGGCGCTCGTCTTCGGCAAGAACTACGACTGGAACGTGGAAGACGGCCTCGTCATCGTCAACAAGCGCGGTGTGGCGAAGCGGGCCTTCGTGGAGAGCCGGCCGCTGGAGTGGACGTCGCGCTACGGCAGCGTCACCTTCAACCAGTACGGGCGCGAGTTTCCCAGCGGCGGCATCAACGAGAAGGGACTCGTGATCGAGCTGATGTGGCTCGAAGACACCGAGTACCCCGCGCCCGACGCGCGCGGCGCGCTTCCGACCCTGCAGTGGATCCAGTATCAGCTCGATAACGCCGCCACCGTGGGCGACGTCATCGCGTCCGACCGGACGACGCGCATCCAGGGCGCCTCCGCGAAGATTCACTTCCTGCTGGCCGACGCCGCGGGGAGCACGGCCGCGGTGGAGTACCTGGACGGGAAGATGGTGGCGCACCGAGGGAAGAGCATGCCGTACCGCGCGCTCACCAACGACACCTACGAGCGGTCCGCGGCCTACGCGCGGTCGTTCAACCGTGTGACCCGCGAGATGTCCACGTCGTCGCTGGACCGCTTCGCCGTGGCGGCACTATCCGCGGCGGAGGGGCCCGCGCAGGGAGAAGAGCCCGTGGCGGCGGCCTTCGATCTGCTGGCGCGCGTGGCACAGGGCGACTACACGCAGTGGAGCATCGTATACGACATCCGTGCGATGCGCGTCCATTTCCGCACCCGCACCCACCCGACGGTGCGCTGGATCGACCTCGCGAAGCTCGACTTCGACTGCGCCGCGCCCGTGCGCGTGCTCGACATGAACGCAACACTCGCCGGCGACGCGACGGCGCGGCTCGAGGACTACTCGCGCGACGCCAACCGGGCGCTGATCGGCGCCGCCTACGCGAAGACCGAGTTCCTGCGCAATGTCCCCGCGGCGCGGCTCGACGCGCTGGCGAGCTTCCCGGACGGTTCGCGCTGCGCGCCGTAGTCCTTCAACCGAAAGCCGGACGTGCTCGACATCATTCACGCCATCGACGTTCACAGCCCCGCGATGACGGTCGCCATTGCCCTCGCCGTCGGCATGGCGGCGCAGTCGCTCGCGTTCCACCTGCGGCTGCCGGGTATCGTGATCCTGCTGCTCGCCGGCGTGCTGCTGGGCCCCGACGGGCTGGGCCTGATCCAGCCCGCCGTGCTGGGCGACGGCCTCTACATCATCATCGGATTCGCGATCGCGGTGATCCTGTTCGAAGGCGGGATGAACATCGACTGGGGCCGCCTGCGGCGCGAGGCGCCCACCATCCGGCACCTGGTGACGCTGGGCGCGTTCGTCACGTGGGCCGGGTCGGCCCTGGTGGCGCGCTACGTCATGGCGTGGGACTGGCGGATCTCGATCCTGTTCGGTTCGCTGGTCATCGTCACCGGCCCCACCGTGGTGGGCCCGCTGCTCCGGCGCATCCGCGTCAACCGGAACCTCCAGACCATCCTCGAAGCCGAGGGCGTCTTCATCGACGCGATCGGGGCCGTTCTGGCGGTGGTGGCGTTCGAGGTGGCGTTGCAGTTCAGCGGCGCGAACGTCGCGACGGGCGCCCTCCACGTGTCGAGCCGTCTCGCCATCGGCGTCGTGGTCGGCATGCTGGGGGGAGGTTTCGCGGTGCTGCTGTTGCGCTTCCGGCGCGTGATCCCGGCCGGCATGGAGAAGGTGTTCACGCTCACCGTCGCGTGGGCGACCTTCCAGGCGAGCAACATGCTCCAGCCCGAATCCGGCATCATGGCGGCCATCGTCGCGGGGCTCGTGGTGGGAAACATGGGGACCAGCGCGCTGCACGAGCTCAAGGAGTTCAAGGAGCAGCTCACCGTCATGCTCATCGGCATGCTGTTCGTGCTGCTCGCGGCCAGCGTGGGGCTCGGCGAGGTGACGTCGCTCGGCGGCCGCGGGCTCCTGGCCGTGGCCGCGATCGCGCTGGTCGTGCGTCCGGTGCAGATCTTCATCTGCACGTACCGGTCGGGGCTGTCGTGGCGCGAGAAGATGTTCCTCTCCTGGATCGCGCCGCGCGGGATCGTCGCGGCGGCCATCGCGACCCTGTTCCACACCCGCATGCAGGAGCTGGGCATCCCCGGCGGGGACGCGCTGCGCGGGCTCGTCTTCCTCGTGATCACGGCCACGGTGCTGGTGCAGGGCATGAGCGGAGCGCCGGTGGCGTCGCTGCTCCGGGTGCGCCGCCCGCGCAACCAGGGGTACGTGATTCTCGGCGCCAACGATCTCGCGATCTCACTCGCCGCGATTCTGCGACGCTACGGAGACGAGGTGCTCCTGATCGACGCCAATCCCGAGCTGTGCTCGGCGGCGGAGAAGCGCGGGTTCCGCGTGCTGCACGGGAACGCGCTCGACGACCGCATCCTGCAGCAGGGCGATCTCGACACGCGCAAGGCGGTGGTGGCGCTCCTGCCCAACGGCGGCGTCAATCTGCTGTTCGCGGAGAGCTCACTCGCCGAGCACCGCGCGCCGCGCGCCTACGTGGCGATGCACCGCGGCGCGATCACCGCGGGCCGGGTGCAGGCCTCGCACGCGCGCGTGCTGTTCGCCTCCGAGGTCGACGTGGACCTGTGGGCGAGCCGCCTGCGCCGCGACTCGGCGGTGGCGGACGCGTGGCGCTTCCTGGGGACGAGCCGCGAGGACGCGCCGCCCACCTTCCCGGTCCCGAAGGACGCGCGCAATCTCGTGCTTCCCGCGGTCGTTTCGCGCGGCGCGGCGCGCTTCCTGGTCGACGAGAAGTACGAACCCCGCAAGGGGGACGTGGTGCAGTGGATCACCTACGGCCGCCGCGACACCGACGTGCGCGCCTGGCTCGAGGAGCGCGGCTGGGAGCGCGATGCGAGCGACGAAATCGTGGCATGAGTCACCCGCGCGCAACAGCTACGCCGGCGGTGACGCCGTGACGCCCAAGAGCCACGCCGCCAGGCCCACGCCGAGGCCGTACGCGACGTGGCCGACGATGTGCGCCGCGCCCACTTCCGGCCCGGCCGCCCGGAACTTCTCCACCGGGTGCCTCTCCGCCACCAGCGCCATCAGGATGTAGCTCATCGACAGGCCGTGAAAGGCGCCGATCGCGCCGCCGACGGCGAGGCTCGCGCTGAGCGGCGTGAATCCCGTGGAGCGCAGGATGAGGAGGTACGGCACGGCGAACACGATTCCGCCCAGGAAGTGAATCAGCAGACCCGGGCCGAACGATCCCTCGTAGCGGCGGGTCACGAGGCTGCCGAGGGCCCGCGTCATATCCGCGTTGGCCCAGCCGGCCCGGTGGATGAACCACATGGACGCGTTCATGAGGACCGTTCCGACCAGTCCCGCGACCAGCACGTTCGTCAGGAACATGGCGTACCTCCTTGTTTCCCAGAAGCTAGCCGTCTCCGGGCGCGGCGTCCAGCGCTGTGTCTTCGCCCCGCCGGACCCCCCGTGCTACAATAGCCCCGGCCCGCGGACAGGAACCGCTCCAATCCGCCGGTCCACTTCGTATAACTCATGGTGAAGCCGAAGACAGAGGCCGGCGGCCGCATGGACGCAACCCGCGATGCGGCGCTCATCCACCGGATGCGCGATCGGGACGAGACGGCCCTGTCGGAGTTGTATGACGCCTATGCGGGCTTCGTTTACAGCCTCGCGCGCGGCATCGTCCGTAATGACGGTGACGCCGAGGACATCACGCAGGAACTCTTCTTCCGCGTCTGGGAGCGGGCGGGAACGTTCGATCCCTCGCGCGGAAGCCCGGCCGCATGGATCACGACCATGACGCGCCGTCTCGCCATCGACAAGACCCGATCCCGTTCGTACCAGGCGCGCGCACGCGAGGCATCCATCGACGTGGTCCCCGCGACCGCGGCCGTGGACGGCACCGCGGCGGTCCTGTCCGCCGAGGCGAACCAGGTGCTCGACGCCCTGAACCGCCTCGACGAGCCGTACCGCGAGGTCATCCGGCTGTCGTACTACGAGGGCCTGTCGCACTCCGGGATCGCGAGCCGGCTGGGGACGCCGCTCGGCACGGTCAAGAGCCGCCTGCGCGAAGGCGTGGTGCAATTGCGAAAGTTGCTGGATATCAAGACCTGATGGACCACAAGATCGCATACGAGCTCCTGGATTCGTACGTGTTCGGCATTCTGGAGGAAGGCGAACGCGCGGCGGTCGAGGCGCACCTGAACGACGGGTGCACGGTGTGCTCCGCGCGGCTGCGCGAGGTGTCCGAGCTGTCGGTGCGGCTGGCGGCGACGGTGCCGCAGGCGGAGCCGCCCGCGCACGTGAAGGAGCGCCTCATGGCGCGCGTGGGCATGACGCACCACCCGGCGCGTTCGCGCCAGCGCGCGGAGGGCGCCTCGCCCGGCGCGTGGCTGCGCGTCGCGTGGGGAACCGCTGCGGTGGCGGTGGCGGCGGCGGGTTTTCTGCTGTGGCAGACCACCGCGTTGCGCCGCCAGGTCGAGGAGACGAATCGTCTGCTCGCCGCGACCACCGAGAACACGAACCGGATGCAGAATGAAGTCGCGTCCCTGCGGGGCGAGCTCGACAAGTACCGGCACGCGCCCGTGCTCGGCGAACCGGGCGTGCGCTTCGTGAGCCTCGATGGAATGGAGCCCAACCGCCAGGCCTTCGGCAACGTGGTGACCCGGCCCGACAAGAGCGCGGGCATGCTCTACGTGTACCGCTTCCCGATGGCGCCGGAGGACAAGGAGTACCAGCTGTGGGGGCTGCGCGACGGCAAGCCGCCCATCAGCCTCGGCATGTTCAGCGTCAACACCGACGGGACCGCCATGCTCAACATGGAGACGATTCCCGCCGGCGAAGAAATCGTGGGCTTCTCGGTCACCATCGAGCCCCGGGGCGGCATGCCCGAGCCCACCGGCATGATGTACGTGAAGGGCATGGACCCCATGGAGGAGGACGGCGGGTAGCAGCGGGTTGGACGGGTGTCCGGGATGAGAATATAATAAGGGCGTGCATCGTTAGCTGAATTGCCTCCCCGTCGCCGGAGATGGACCATGCCGGCTCGCGCGGTTGTCCGCATCATCGCTTTGTTCGCAACGCTCGCCCTTCCGCCCGCGGCCGGCGCCCAGCAGGCGCGGATCGATATCAGGATCAACGGTGTTCAGGCGTGCGACTTCTCGTGGCCGGGTGGTATCGGGACGGCGACGGTGACGGTCGTCAACTCGTTTCCGTTCCGCGCCGTCCGCTTCAAGGCGGTACCGCCGTGCGGCCTCGTCGTGCTGAACACGACGAGCCCGTATCCGTTCACCGGGAACCCGCAGACCGGCGTCGACATCTCACTGCCCGCCTGCACCAATGCACCCGTCGACGTGCTGCAGATCACGTTCTTCGCGCCCGCGGCCGTCTCCGGGTGCATGTGGGACGTGCTCCCGTACGACGGCAAGCAGAACATCGTGCTGGCGGACTGCGACGGATTCCTGATGAAGGGCGCGAGCGCGCGCTCCGTCTACTGCGGCGACGTCAACGCGTTTATCGCGCCGTATAGGCCCGAACCCGCGGATGGCGCCACCGGCGTGCCCGTCAACACGCCGCTCGCGTTCGTCGGCGGCAGCAACGAGATGTATATGCGCGCCGGTTCACCCGACAATCTCGTCGACTACCCGATCTGCTCGGTGTTCTTCGGGAGCACGGCGTGCAGCAATCCGTTTGACCCCGGGCCGCTCCAGCCCAACACCACGTACTACTGGCGCGCCGGTAACTGGTGTGAGGGGTGTTACCACGGTGAGGGGGCCCTGAGCGACAACTGGTCATTCACTACCGGTGCGGGTCCGGTGGCGACCGAGCAGTCCACCTGGGGACGCGTGAAGGCGCTGTACCGCGAATAGTCCCGCGCCCCTTTCAAACTCAGCCGGGGTGTGGCATTCTCCGGATATGCGTCCCGTTCCTGGCTGGCTGCTCAACCTTCCCATTGCGCATCGTGGTCTGCACGACGTCTCCCGCGGCATTCCCGAGAACTCGCTGCCCGCGTTCTGGGCCGCCGCGCGCGCGGGCTACCCGCTTGAGCTGGACGTGCGCCTGCTGCGCGACGGCGAGGTCGTGGTGTTGCACGATCGCGATCTCGACCGCGTGACGCACGCGCACGGCCCCGTGTCCGCGCTGACCTCGGCCGAGCTGCGCAGGGTGTCGCTGGCCGGGGTGGTGTCGGGTGGCGGCGACCCGCGCCCCGAAGACGCGCGCGTGCCGCTCCTCCGCGACGTACTCGATTTGATCGCGGGGTCGACGCCGCTCCTCATCGAGATCAAGAACGAAGGGGACGCCGGCGACATCGAGCCGGCCGTCGCCGCCGTGCTCGACGGCTACGCGGGGCCCTTCGCCGTCCAGTCCTTCCATCCCGGGACCGTGGCGTGGTGGCGGGATCACGAGCCCGCCGTCACGCGCGGGCTTCTTGCCGGCGATTTTCGCCACGAGCAGATCGACGAGGCGATGCGCCGCCGGCTGCAGAACCTGGATCTGGTCGGGGCGTGCGCCCCGGACTTCATCGGGTACGACATTCGCCTCCTGCCGTGCGATCCCGTTCGCCGCGAGCGCGCCGCGGGCCGGCCCGTCATCGGGTGGACGGCGCGGTCGCTGGAAGACGCGCGCCGCGCGCGCGAGCACTGCGACAACGTGATCTTCGAGGGCTTCGACGCCGCCTCGCTGCGGGGCGCGTCGTGAGCCGCGGCCTGCGGGCCGTTGTCGCCGTCGCGATCGCCTGCGTTTTCTCTGCGGGCGGGTGCGCGCGCGAGAAACGCCCGCCCAACCTGGTGCTGATCACCGTCGACACGCTCCGTCCCGACCATCTCGGCTACGGCGGGTCGCAGCGCCCCACCAGCCCGCGCCTCGACCGCCTCGCGCAGGAGGGCGTGGTATTCGACCACGCGGTCAGCGCCAGCGGCTGGACCCTTCCCTCGGTGGCGACCATCTTCACCGGTCGCTATCCCAAGGACCATGGCGCGACCGACTTCCACTGGTCGCTGGATCCGTCGCTCCCGACGCTCGCCGGCATTCTCCGCCGCAGCGGGTACGACACGCACGGTTTCGTGAGCCACATCATGCTGACGCCCACCTACGGCATGGGCGACGGCTTCGCGCACTTCGACTTCTCGGTGCTCAACGTGGGGCACCCGCACGAGATCTCGACGTCGACCCAGCTCACGGAGCTCGCGCTCAAGGGCCTGCGCAACGTGAAGGAGCCCTACTTCCTCTGGGTGCACTACTTCGATCCGCACTTCGAGTATCTCGAGCACGGGCAGTTCCCGTTCGGGACGTCCGAGGAACAGCGCTACGATTCCGAGATCGCGTTCACCGATTACTACATTGACAACCTGCTCAAGGTGGTCGACCGCGGCAACACCATCGTCGTCTTCACGTCGGATCACGGCGAGGAGTTCGGCGAGCACGACGGCCAGTACCACTACACGCTGCACGGCGAGGTGATGCGCGTCCCGCTGATCGTCAAGGCGCCGGGACTCGCCCCGCGCGTGGAAAGCGCGCCGGTGGAGCAGATCGACCTCCTGCCCACCATCCTCTCGCTCCTCGGCGTGGCCGCTCCGGAAGGCCTGCCCGGGCGCGACCTCTTCGGCGCTGCGCCCGCGCCCGCCGGCGCGCCGCTGTTCATGGAGCGCGACCGGCCGCCGCAGTGGCGGCAGCGCGGCGTGCAGCGGGGGGGCCACAAGCTGATCGTGATCGAGGAAGCGGACACGTCGCTCGTTCCGCCCACGAGCCGCAACGAAGAGATCCCGGTGACCAACGTCCACCCCGGCATCTATCTGTACGACCTCGCCCGCGACCCCGGCGAGCGCGACAACCTGTTCTCACGCGACGATCCCGTGTCGCTCGAGCTGCTCGGCCTCGTCGCCACGCACTTCGCGACGGCGGCGGCGCGCCCGCAGCCCGTCGCGGTGGACGCGGAACTCCTGGAGAAGCTCAAGAGCCTCGGCTACGTCCACTGACGGGAACGCGCGGTGTGCTATGATCCCGCCCTCAGGGAGGGAAGCATGCGGTACGCGTTCTGGACCGTCGACGTCTTCACCGATCGCGCCTTCGGCGGCAATCCGCTGGCGGTGTTTCCATACGCCAACGGGCTCGGCACGGAGCAGATGCAGCTCATCGCGCGCGAGTTCAATCTCTCCGAGACCGCCTTCGTCCTCCCCCCCGAGTCGCCCGCCCACACCTTCCGCGTGCGGATCTTCACGCCCGCCCGCGAACTTCCGTTCGCCGGCCACCCGACCATCGGCACGGCGCACGTGCTGGCGGCGAGCGGCCGCGTGACCCTCACGGGAGAGACGACGCGCATCGTGCTGGGCGAGGGCGTCGGCGACGTGCCGGTGGACATCCGTGCAAGAGACGGACGGCCGGACTACGCGCGCCTCACCGTGGCGCAGCTCCCGCAGTGGGGCCCCGAACCCCCGCCGTCCGAGGCCATCGCCGCCATGCTGTCGCTGTCCCCGGAGGACGTCATCGACGACGGGAAGGAACACCCGCAGGCCATCTCGTGCGGCGTGCCGTACCTCTTCGTGCCGCTGGCCTCGCTGGAGGCGGTGGGGCGCGCGCGCCTCGACTGGGAATGGTCGACGCAGTGGCTCCGCAACTACTGGGCGCCCTCGCTCTACATCTTCTCGCGCGAGGTCCACACCGCGGGCTGCACGCTCCACGCGCGCGCCCTCACGCGCGCTTTCGGGATGGAGGAGGACCCCGCGACCGGGAGCGCCGCGAGCGCCCTCGCGGGATATCTGGCGCGTCACGAAGGGCTTAATGACGGCGTCGCGCGCTGGCGCGTCGAGCAGGGATTCGAGATGGGGCGGCCGAGCTTCCTCGACGTCGAAGCCGAAGCGAAGAACGGCTCGCTCGCCGGCGTGCGCGTGGGCGGCCAGTCCGTCGTCATTTCGGAAGGGCACCTCGTCGCGCCGTAGCGCGAATCG
>DASTOO010000172.1:0-2128 GCA_035762505.1 Candidatus Krumholzibacteriia bacterium | reverse complement strand
GCGACTCCGCTGCAGGTGCGAGGACGAGAGCTCGACGTGGATCGTCTTGCCGCCAAGCTTGATGGAGGTCATCGGCTCGGGCTTCGCCGACGCCAGGTCCGACGAGAGCGCGACCGTGTCGCCGGCCGACAGGGTGAGGCTCTCGATGGTTCCTTCCGGCAGGTAGAGCGCCCGCCGCGCCTCGACGGTCGACGCCACGCCTTCCTCGTCGAGCTCCACGCGCCCGGGCCGGATGCGGCCGGTCTGGAGCACTTTTCCGGCGGCGTCGAGGTACGCGACGTCGAAGCCGGCGCGGGCCCGGTCGGACCAGGAGTAGATGTACCGGTCGCGGTCCCAGCTGCAGAGGATGGCGTTTTCCTTGGTGAGCGCGGCGCGGCCGTGGAGCGCGGTGTAGCGCGACATCGCCCCGTCCTCGCCGAGCCGGTGCTCGACGATGAACGTCCGGCCTTTCACCTCGACGGTTCCGCCGCCGAAGATGAAGGGCCAGGCGATGGCGGCCGCGATCGCGAGGGCGACGACGGGCAGGATCCATCGCTTCATCGCTTGCTCCCCGCTTTCAGGAGCGCCTTGCGCACGGCCGCGAGGGACTGGGGCATCACCTTGGTCTCCGCGGTCACCGGCATGAAGTTGGTGTCGCCGTTCCACCGCGGCACGAGGTGCTGGTGGACGTGGCCCAGCAGTCCGGCGCCCGCGACGCGGCCCAGGTTCATGCCGAGATTGTACCCGTGGGGGGCGTACGCCTTGTCGAGGGCGCGCTGCATGCGCCGCGTCAGCTCCATCATCTCGATCGTCTCGTCCTCCGTAAGTTCTCCGAGCGAACCGCGGTGGGCGTTGGGCGCAATCATGAGATGGCCGTTGGCGTAGGGGTACTTGTTCAAGATCGCGAAACAGGCTTTTCCCCTCTCGATGATGTGGTTGGCGTCGTCGCGCTTCGACTTGAGCGCGGCGCACAGGAAACAGGGCGTCGAGTCCTTGTGATTCTTAATGTAAGCCATCCTCCACGGAGCCCAGAGTCGATCCATGTCGGGGCGATTCTACCCACCTTCGCTCTGTTTCTGCCTCTATCGATCAGTTTCTGTGGAGCTACGGCGGGCAAGTGCACTACGATTCTGCGCTTCTATGAAACAGCCGTTGAAGGGCAAAGTCGCCCTCATCACAGGTGGTGCGAGCCCGATCGGCCAAGCGACCGCCGAAGCGCTTCATGGCGCCGGCGCGCGCGTCGTCCTCCATTACCGCAGCTCCAAGACTGAGGCGGAGCGGGTCGCGAAAAAGATCGGGGGACTTGCGATCGCGGGGACGTTGCCCCAGGACGCCGACCGCATCGTCGGGGAAGCAGCGCGGCGGTTCGGGCGGCTCGACGTCCTCGTCAACAACGCGAGCTTCATCGAGCCCGCCGGCTGGACGGAAGACCTGGAGAAGCTCGATTTCGACATGTGGCGCCGGGCGTTCGAGGCGGACGTGCTCGGCACGTTCGCGTGCTCGCGGGCGGCGGCGCGCGTCATGAAGCGCGGGGGGAAGATCATCACGATCGGGTCGATTCCCGCGATGGTGGGGGACCGCGACGGGATCATCTACGCGACGGCGAAGGCGGCGATCATCGGCATGACCAAGTCTCTCGCGCTGCTCCTCGCGCCGAAGGTGCAGGTCAACTGCATGGCGCTGGGATCGGTCGAGACCGGGTGGACGAAGTGGCTCACGCCCGAAAAACGGAAGGCGTACGAGTCCGTGATCCCGCTCGGGCGGTTTGGAAAGCCGGAAGAAGTCGCGGCGCTCGCACTTTTCCTCGCGACCGCGCCCTGGATGACCGGCCAGACGCTCGTGCTCGACGGGGGCGAGACGCGGTGCTGACGCGCGCGCTGGTGCTCCTGTCGGGCGGGATCGACTCGACGGTCGCGCTCTGGTGGGCGCGGGACCGGTACCGCGTCACGGCGCTGTCGTTCGACGGGGCGCGCCGGCCGAAGGGGGAGATCCGGGCCTGCACGGCGGTGGCGCGTCGCGCTCGCGTGCCGCACGTGCGCGTGGACCTTCCCTTTCTCGAGGCGCGGTCCGACGGCTACGTGCCGGGGCGCAACCTCGTCTACCACGCGGCGGCGATCTCGATCGCGGAACGCCGCGGCGCGCGGGCGGT